>NZ_BCBO01000137.1:0-12073 GCF_001320835.1 Pseudomonas sp. NBRC 111138
GCCAGCTCCCACAGTTTGAACGTATTCCAACCCAGTACTCAGCGTCCGAGCATTTTCACCCAACGCGATGGCGGCATGCCGTAGGTGCTGCGAAATTGGCGGGTCATGTGGCTTTGGTCGGTGAAGCCTGCGGTCATCGCCGCATCCACCAACGATTGGCCCTGGGCCAACAAGTGGCGCACCAGGTCCAGTCGGCGCATGGTCAGGTAGCGGTAGGGGCTGGTGCCGAATAACAAACGAAAATCCCGCGATAACGCCCACCGGTCGCGGCCGGCGTGGTCGGCAATTTCATCCAGGGTGATGCTGCGGCCCAGGGCGCTGTGGATGAATTCACGGGCGCGTTCGGCCGCGATGTAGTCGAAGGATTTACGGCGGATGATGGCCCCGGACGCAGCGCTCAGCGCGTGGGCCAGGTCGAACAGGGCGTCTTGCTCTTGCATCGGGTCAATCGGGCAATCCAGGCTTTGCAGCAACACTTCGCTGGCGCGGTGCAGCCGTGGGTCGGTGGACAAGCCGCCGGGGATAAACGGCAACGGCTGCCCACCGAGGATCTGCTGGATCAGCGCCGGCTCCACATAGATCATCCGGTACTTGAAGCCTTCATCGCTGCCGGCACGGCCGTCATGGGTTTCATCGGGGTGGATCACCATGGTGGTGCCGGGCAGGCTGTGGGTTGTGCCGCCGCGATAATGAAAACTCTGTACGCCGAACAACGTGCGCCCTATGGCGTACGTGTCATGGCGATGAGGGTCGAAGGCGAAGCCGGCAAAGTACGCCTCGATACGGTCAAGGCCACTGGCGTGGGGCGCGCGGTGCAGCCAGTCGAGGGAGTGGATGGGGTTGCCCATGGTGACTTGTCACAAAAGGAAGTGGAAACACGTTAACTGAGTCTGCACCGGTTGTCTGCTGGGGTCTTGTACGATTGTGCAGGTGTGGGGCAATGCACATCGGGTAGCGAATCGCTAACCACCCATGGTAAGAAGCCTTACTTTCAACAGTGAGGCCGGGTCATGAGCAAGGTGCGGGTAGGGATTATTTTTGGTGGCCGTTCGGCTGAGCATGAGGTCTCGCTGCAATCGGCGCGCAACATTGTCGATGCCCTTGATCGCTCACGCTTCGAGCCGGTTTTGATCGGTATCGACAAGGCCGGTCACTGGCACCTCAATGACACCTCCAATTTCCTGCTCAACCAGGAAAACCCTGTGCTCATCGCCCTCAACCAGTCCAACCGTGAATTGGCCGTGGTGCCCGGCAAGGCCAACCAGCAAGTGGTGGAAACCTCCGGGCAGGGCATGCTGGAACACATCGACGTGATCTTCCCGATTGTTCACGGCACCCTCGGTGAAGACGGTTGCCTGCAAGGCTTGCTGCGCATGGCGGACTTGCCCTTCGTCGGTTCCGACGTGCTCGGCTCGGCGGTGTGCATGGACAAAGACATCAGCAAGCGCTTGCTGCGCGACGCGGGCATTGCGGTCACGCCGTTCATCACCCTTACGCGAGCTAATGCGGCGCGCACCTCGTTTGAAACGGCCGCTGGCAAGCTCGGTGTGCCGATGTTCGTCAAGCCCGCCAACCAGGGTTCGTCGGTGGGGGTAAGCAAAGTCGGCAGCGAAGCTGAGTACCGCGCTGCCGTTGAACTGGCGTTGGGGTTTGATGAGAAGGTGCTGGTGGAGTCCGCCGTCCAGGGCCGTGAGATCGAATGCGCCGTGCTGGGCAATGACGAGCCCATCGCCAGCGGTTGTGGCGAGATCGTGGTGAGCAGTGGTTTCTATTCCTACGACAGCAAATACATCGATGGCCAGGCTGCTCAGGTGGTGGTGCCGGCGGCGATCAGTCACGAAGCCAGCGAACGGATTCGCAGCCTGGCCATTGAGGCGTTTGAAGTGTTGGGCTGCGCCGGGTTGGCGCGGGTGGATGTGTTCCTGACGCAGGACGGCGAAGTGCTGATCAACGAGATCAACTCACTGCCCGGTTTTACCCGCATCAGCATGTACCCCAAGCTGTGGCAGGCGGCAGGCATGAGCTACAGCGAGCTGGTGAGCCGGTTGATCGAGCTGGCGCTGGAGCGGCATGCGGGGCGCAAGGGCTTGAAGATCAACCGCCAGTGATTGGCCCGAAGCAGTAACGCGATCAGGCGTTACTGAGTACTTCGCGAAAAACGTCCGGCCTTATGGCCGCAATATGCAGTAGCGAACGTGCTGCTCCGGAAGGTGCGCGACGCCCTTGCTCCCATTCTTGAAGGGTTCTTACTGACACGCCCAGAAGCTCGGCAAATTTGGGTTGTGAGAGCCCTGTCTTGCTTCTTGCTTCGGCAGCCTGAGTGACCTCAACGTGCTGCACGGCACCGTAACGTCCCGCTTTGACATCCTGAATGGCTGTGAGTAGTTCTTCGCCTATATTGCGTTTGGCGTCACGTTCCTTCAGTTCTTTATCAGTGAGTGGCATGGTTCATTTCCTTTGCGATTTTGTACAGGATATGTGCCGGAATATTCTCCGTGGCGCTCTTGCCATAAATCAGTAGCGCGACGACTGCTCCGCACTCCAGTTGTGTGGTGTAGATGACCCGCACTGATCCACTTTTACCCCGGCCCTCCATGCTCCAGCGTATCTTTCGGCAACCTCCCGAGCGCGGAATGACATTTCCAGCATCAGGATGGCTGGCGAGAAACGCCATGAAGATACCTTTTTCATCTTCAGTCCAATAGTCAGGCCATTGCCTGCTGAAGAGAGGGGATTCTATGAGAGTGAACACGCGAAATTCTACGTCCTTGACGTAGCCTCTGGCAAGAAAGAGCGGGCCAGAAAATCGCAGGTGAGATGGGGCTGCTCAAGAAGGTTTTTATCGCAAAAGATGACATGGCACTTTGAGTTTTGGCGCTCCGCGTAGGATTTAAGGCGTAAGGTTGCAGGTCTTTTTTTATAAGCCTGTACGGATAGATCAACACCTTAATCACCCAACGCCTCACCTTCACGCCGAGGATCAGCGCCACCACTGAGCGTCACCTTGCCCTGGGCATCCCGTGTGCGCACGATGGCCTGCACGCCGCTGGTCATCTCGATCTCGCTCAGGGCGTGGCCCTTGTCCTTGAGCACCTGTTTCAGCGCCGGGCTGAACAGCCCAGCTTCCAACTCGGTAGCACCATTGCGACTGCCGAAGTTAGGCAGGCTGATGGCCGCCTGCGGGTCGAGCTTCCAGGCGAGCATGGCCACCAGGGATTTACTCACGTACTCGATGATCTGCGAGCCGCCGGGGGAGCCGACGGTAGCCAGCAGTTCGCCTGTCTTGCGGTCGAACACCAGGGTCGGCGCCATGGCCGAGCGTGGGCGTTTACCCGGTTGTACGCGGTTGGCCACAGGCTGGCCGTTTTCTGCGGGGATGAACGAGAAGTCGGTCATCTGGTTGTTGAGCAAAAAGCCCTGGACCATCACGTGAGAGCCGAATGCCGCTTCAACCGTGGTGGTCATCGACACGGCGCCGCCCTGGTCGTCCACCGCCACTACCTGTGAGGTGGAGATGCGCAGCGGCGAGCGGTCTGGTGCGTACGCCACCTGAATACCGGCGGGTTGGCCGGGCTTGGCGATGCCCATGCTGCGCTCGCCGATCAGCGTGGCGCGTTGTGCCAGGTAACCTGGCGCGACGAGGCCGGCGACCGGGACGGGGGTGAAGTCTGCATCGGCCACGTACAGCGCGCGGTCGGCAAAGGCCAGGCGCCCGGCTTCGGCGAGCAGGTGCACGGCCTCGGGTGTCGGCTCAAGCCCGGCCGGCGAAACACTCTTGACCGGTGTCATGGGGGCGATGGCCAGGCGTGGGTCGCGGGTTTCCAGCGCCTGCAATATCCCCAGGATCTGCGCCACGGCAATCCCGCCCGAGGACGGCGGTGGCATGCCGCAGACCTTCCATTGTTTGTAGTCGGTGCACAGCGGTGCGCGCTGCTTGGCGGTGTAGCCCTTGAGGTCGGCCTGGGACAGGCTGCCGGCATTGCGATGGCCCTGTACCTTGCGTGCGATTTCATCGGCAATCGGGCCTTGGTATAGCGCATCCGGCCCTTCCTTGGCGATGCGCTTGAACACCGCGGCCAGTGCCGGGTTTTTCAATCGTGTACCGGTGGCTTTTGGCGAGCCGTCGGCATTCAGGAAGTACGCCGCCATGTCGGGTGATTGCGCGATAAAGCGGTCAGCGGCGATCAAGCTGTGCAAGCGTGGGGAAATGGCAAAGCCTTGCTCCGACAGACGAATTGCCGGCTCGAACAGCTTGGCCCATTGCAGGTGGCCGCTCTTTTTGTGCGCCATCTCCAGGGCGCGCAGTACGCCCGGCGTACCCACCGAGCGCCCGCCAATCTGCGCATCCGTGAACGCCATCGGCGTACCGTCGGCCTTCAGGAACAGACGCTCTGTCGCCCCGGCCGGTGCTGTTTCACGGCCGTCATAAGCCTGCACCTGTTGTCCATCCCACAGCATGATGAATGCACCGCCGCCGATGCCGGACGATTGCGGTTCCACCAGAGTCAATACCGCTTGCATGGCAATCGCCGCATCAATGGCTGAGCCGCCTTGACGCAGCATTTCACGCCCGGCTTCAGCGGCCAGTGGGTTGGCGGCGGCGGCCATATGGCGCTCGGCGTGGCGGGTGCTCAGGTCGGTGCGATAGCCCGAACCCAGCTCTGGCGCCGCAGGCTGTTCGTTGACGGGCGTGTGGCAGGCTGCGAGGGCCAGGGTTGCGGCGATGACTGTCAGGCTGCGGCGGGAAATCAAAAACACGCGCTGAACTCCGTTCATGTTGAGAAGGTGCTGTGGTCCTTGGGCTACTGCGTTTTTTACAGGTAAATTGTGCCTTGCATGTACAGCACGGCCTTGCCGGAAATAATCACCCGGTCACCCTGGAGTTCACAGCGCAACTGGCCCTTACGCTGGCCGCCTTGTTCGGCGCTCAATTGCGACTTGCCCAGGCGCTCGGCCCAGAACGGTGCCAGCGAGGTGTGCGCCGAGCCGGTAACCGGGTCTTCATTGACGCCCACATTCGGGCCGAACCAGCGCGAGACAAAATCAAACCGCGTGCTCTTGGCGGTCACCGCAATACCGCGTTTAGGCAGGCCTTTGAGTCGCGCAAAGTCCGGTGCGAGGGTCGCTACCTGCGCTTCATCTTCCACCAGCACAATATAGTCGTCGGTGCCAAACACCTCGGCGGTTTCAAGCCCCAGGGCACTCAACATGCCGTGGGGCGGCTCGCAGCGTTCGGGTTTCTTTGCCGGAAAATCCATCGCCAGCTCATCGCCGTTGCGCGTTACCCGCAACTCGCCGCTACGGGTGGCAAAGCGCAGAACCTGCGGGGCGTCCGCCAACTTGTGAATCAATACCCACGCGGCTGCCAACGTGGCATGGCCGCACAGGTCCACCTCAACTTCCGGCGTGAGCCAGCGCAACTCATAGAACTCGCCACGGGGTACAAAGAACGCGGTTTCCGAAAGATTATTCTCGGCCGCAATCTGCTGCAGTTGCTCGTCGGGCAGCCACTCGGTGAGCGGACACACTGCTGCCGGGTTGCCGCCGAAGGGATGGTGGCTGAAAGCGTCGACTTGGTAGATGTCCAGTTGCATCGGGGGCACTCCGTGTTCAGGGGAGGCTGGACACTAACAGTGGGGTAGGGGGGCGTCAAAATACAGTTAGGGAGTTTTTTGCGCGCATAAAAAAACGGCCTACCTTTCGGTAAGCCGTTTTTAGTACTTGGTGGCTACACAGGGACTTGAACCCCGGACCCCAGCATTATGAATGCTATGCTCTAACCAACTGAGCTATGTAGCCAAGTGGCGCGCATTATTCGCTTGGAACGGCAATGCGTCAAGCGTTTTTATTGAATTTTTTTCTACGCTTTCAACTGTTTAAGCCAAAGCCCTGGTTTTGGCGACGGGCGGTGACGAATGCGTTGTGGATGAGGGGAGTGGAAGCGCTTGGCGTCTTCGAAGGTTTACTCGCAGGCCATGTCCGACAATGTTGGGCAGATATCCCTGTCGCCCAACACGTGACTGGCTAACTCAACTTACCGATGCAGTGGGGAGTGGGTGACGCGCTTGAGCTGTTCGCGGGCCCGTGACAAGCGCGAGCGCACGGTGCCGATAGGAATGTCCAGTACATCGGCGGTGTCCTGGTAACTGCCGTCGGTTTCCAGCGAGGCGTACAGTGTTCTGCGCATCTCGGTCGGCAAGTGGTCAATCGCACTCAGGGTATTTTCCAAGCGCCGGTTGACTTCGAACTCCCAGTCCAGGCTGTGGTTTTCTTCATGGCCATGCCACAGCGACTCGTCGAATTCGCAATGTGCAGGCTTGGCATACAGGCGCCGGAAGTGATTGCGGATCAGGTTCTGCGCGATGCCGCACATCCAGGTACTGAGTGTCGCGGTACCACTGAAACGTTCGCGATTGCGCCAGGCCTCCAGGTAAGTCAATTGCAAAAGATCATCCGCGTCTTCCGGGTTCAGGACCCGTTTGTGAATGAAACGGCGAAGTTTTTTCTGTTGATCGTCTGTCAGATGGAGCATGAATTGAGGCGAACTGCCACCAAGGTGAACGAGGGCTTCAATAGGGATATTCATGATTTTTCCTTAAGGTAGACGCAGTCGAAATAGTTTCGGCGGTTACCTCTTTTGCACTGCCTGTGCCAAAGGAGAATCATTGTGTAACCATATGATTTATATAAATAAATACGTTATGGTCGTGGTGGTTTTGTGCAGTAATTTGCAAAAGGCACCAGGGACCTGTGCGGGTTTTTTCATCTTGTTGGATGAGTGAGTTTCAGTGGAACCATCTGGGCGGGCCTGACCACATATGGACACTCTCTTCCTGTACTGGCCTGCCCATGAAAGTCGAATCTACCAACGAAGTGCCAATGACCCCGCGGGTGGAACTCCCCACCGCTAGCCCGGCCGCCAAACCTGAGCCAGGCCAAGGTGTCGATGATCTTTCTCTGCACTTCAGTCAGGAGGTGGAATCCAGCAGTCGTACGTTGGATAAGCGTGTAATTGACGTGCGTGTGCCTCCTGTCCAGGTGCTCGCGCAGCTCTATGAGCAGTTGGGGCATCCGGCCCAGGAAAGCTTTGCCGCGGTAGTACGTCGAATCAGGCAGAAATTACTCACGCAACCCAGCATCGATACATTGCTGGAGCTCACTGGCGGTGATCCGGCGCGCACCTTCGTGGTACTCAAGGCGGTGTGCGGGCAGGCCGAGGCCGACGTGCGCAACTCCGAAGCCGACCTGGCGCGGGATGCAATTGCCAAGCTGGAGATCCGCTTCAAAGGGGAGATCCAGGCGGGCCTGAATATTGCCATGGCCTTGCATAAGAAGAGTGGCGATCCAGAAGAGCTCCAGGCGCTGCGCGCGCTCTATTACGCCAGTGTGGTGACACGGCAATCCCTGGCGACCATGATGCACGCGCTGCTCGGCATCTACAGTGACGACCGTTTTGCACATGGGTTGAAAATGATGTCCAGCGCCCTGACGGCCGACATTGCCGCCCATGTGTCCTCCGTCCCTACGGCAATGTTGCGCACCTTGCTGACAGGACTGGGCAAATGTGGCGCATTGAGCGGGGTGTTATGCAGCTGTCGTGAGCTGATTCAGAACCTTGCAATCGAAATGCATGCGGTAAGCCTGCTGCGACGCATGCTGGGTTATGCAGACACCGGCATCGTGACAAATGAAGTCATGCGCCTCGCTGAAGATATGGGGGCCAGCACATCAAAACTCGTGTCTCTCAATGCGCTTTATAAGCTGTTTCAAAAGTTGCCCGAGGCCTTGTGGCCGGATAGCAAATCACGCCAAGAGGCGCTGCACAATTTTCTGCTGGTGATGGACGAGCTTGCTCGCCTCGAACGCATACGCCCTGGTTTTCCTAATTCGACTATCCTGGCGTGAGCGTGCTGTCCACCCTCAACGGTGTACTGCTCAAGGTGGCGCAGCGTGCCGAGGTCTTGGGCGCGGTGGTGATCATGGCCATTGTGTTCATTTTCATCGTGCCGCTGCCTACCTGGCTGGTGGACATTCTGATTGCGCTGAATATCTGTATTGCCTGCCTGTTGATCATGCTCGCGCTTTACTTGCCCGGGCCTTTGGCGTTCTCTTCCTTCCCGTCGATTTTGTTGCTGACCACCATGTTCCGCCTGGCGTTGTCGATCGCAACGACGCGCTTGATCCTGCTCGAACAGGACGCCGGCGATATCGTTGAGGCCTTCGGCAATTTCGTAGTGGGCGGCAACCTGGCTGTTGGGATGGTGATCTTTCTAATCCTGACCCTGGTCAACTTTCTGGTGATCACCAAGGGCTCTGAGCGGGTTGCCGAAGTGGCGGCGCGCTTCAGCCTGGACGCAATGCCGGGCAAGCAGATGTCCATCGACAGTGACTTGCGTGCCGGCTTGATTGACGGCGTGCAAGCGCGGGACAAGCGTGAGCAGTTGTCCCGCGAGAGTCAGCTGTTCGGGGCCATGGATGGTGCCATGAAATTCGTCAAGGGGGATGCCATCGCGGGGTTGATCATCGTTGTGGTCAACCTGTTGGGCGGCTTCTCCACAGGTATGTTCCAACATGGCTTGAGCGCCGCCGACTCAATGGCGCTGTATTCGGTGCTGACGATTGGCGATGGTCTGATTGCGCAGATACCGGCGCTGTTGATCTCTCTCACCGCCGGCATGATCATTACCCGCGTGGCACCGGAAGGGCGCAAGGGCATCACGAACATGGGCGCCGAGATCGCACGCCAGATGACCAGTGAGCCCAAGAGCTGGATGATCGCCTCGGTGGCCATGCTTGTGTTTGCGATCGTGCCTGGCATGCCGACCCTGGTGTTTATTCTGCTGGCGATGATGACCGGCGCCTTGGGTTATTACCTCGACCGTCGGCGCCGACGTGAAGCGCAGCCAGAAGCCGAAGCCGTCGAAGCCGTGCGGCCTGAAGAAAATGGCAAAGAGGATCTGCGCGGGTTTGATCCGTCCCGGCCCTATCTGCTGCAGTTTCCCTCGGCTTTGCGCGGCACGCCTGAGGTGACCGATCTTATTCACGGAATCCGTCAGGTTCGAAATTCCCTGGTTGCCAATATTGGCCTGACGTTGCCGCCGTTTGAAGTCGAGATCGATGACTCGCTGGACGATGATGAAATGCGCTTCTGCGTCCATGAGGTACCCATGGTCAAGGCGTCGGTGGTCCAGCACGTTGCCGTGGAGCGCAGCGCCCTGACGGTTGAGCCTGAGCATGGCGTACCGGGATTGGCCGAGCGCAATGAGCAGGATTGGCTCTGGCTGCCACCCGACGACCCACTGCTCAATGACGCGCAGTTGGAGCGCTTCACGGCGACGAGCCTGATCGTCGACCGCATGAAGAAGGCGATGATGCTCAGTGGGCCGCAGTTCCTGGGGATTCAAGAGAGCAAGTCGATCCTCAGTTGGCTTGAGAACAACCAACCCGAGCTGGTGCAGGAACTGCAACGCATCATGCCGATCTCGCGCTTTTCGGCGGTGCTGCAACGCCTGGCCAGCGAAGGGGTTCCGCTGCGCGCCGTGAGGTTGATTGTCGAATCGCTGATCGAATATGGCCAGCACGAACGCGAGCCGGAAGCACTGGCTGACTATGCGCGCATTGCCCTCAAGTCGCAGATCTACCACCAGTACAGCGAGGCCGATGGGCTGCATGCCTGGCTGTTGTCACCGCATACCGAAAACATCCTGCGCGAGGCGCTGCGCCAGACCCAGACCGGGGTGTTCTTTGCACTCGACGGCGATAATAGCGCTGCGCTGGTCAACCTGCTCAACCAGGCCTTCAGTGCACGGGCAAAAATAAAAAGTGTGTTGTTGGTGGCGCAAGACTTGCGCAGCCCCTTGCGCACCTTGTTGCTTGAGGAGTTCAACCATGTGCCGGTGTTGTCTTTCGCCGAGCTGGGAAGCACTTCCAAGGTCAAGGTGCTGGGGCGTTTTGACCTTGGCCAGGATGAGTTGATGCACGGGACATTGGCATGAACACAGCGCTACTTGCAGAGTACGGGGGGACGTACTGATGTTCGAACTCCGAGTGTTGGATGGTTTGCATCAAGGGGCCGCGCTGCCTCTGTTTGGTGAGCAGTGGAGCCTTGGCGCCAACGCGGACGCTGATCTCTTGCTGGATGATCCCGGTATCGCCGAGCACCACGCGCGCCTGCTATTGCTCGAAGGGCGCTGGTCGGTGCAGGCTGAAGCGGGGCTGCTGAAAAACGGCGATGGGCAAATGTTGGCGCAGATCGGCGATCTGGCACTCAACACGCCGTTTATGATTGGCCCCGTCAGCTTGTGTGTCTGCCCTGCCGATCATCCTTGGCGGCAGGCATCGGTGCTCAAGCCGCCCCGGCCGGCAACGGAGCCCTTGCCCCAGGCGCCATTGCCGCTGACGCTGTCTTCCATTCCCTTGTTGCAGCAAAAACGCTTGGTCAGCCTGGTTCTGCTATGCGCCGTGATCATCGCTGCGGTCGGCATTATCTTCAGCGGTGAGCGTGAGGCCCAGGCATCGCTGATGCCGGCGGTCATTCAGAAACCCGGGTTGGACTCACCCGCTGAGGTGCGTCAGCAACTCATGAAGATGCTCAACGAACGTGAATTGCTCCAGCGCGTCAGCTTGCAGATCGTCAATGGTCAGATTGCCCTCAATGGTGTTGTTTCCCAGGATGAAGTGGAACTGATTGCGCGCATGCTCGACCGTTTTGCCGAGCAATTCGACACTGTGGTGCCGGTGCTCAGTCGCGTACGGGTACGCGAAGGCAGGCTACCGTTCAAGATCTCGCAGATAGTGGGTGGCCCGAATGGCCACGTGGTGCTGGAGGAAGGAAGCCGCTTATTCGTGGGTGATGAAGTGGATGGCCTGCGCCTGGTTTTGATCGATAACAGCAAAGTGGTTTTTGACGGCGAGCAACGCTATGAGGTGGGCTGGTGAAGGGGTCGCTGCAGGAGCGTCTGGAGGCCTGGCAACTGAACCAGTCACAGGCGTTGAGCAGTTTCGCGCCGGTGACAATGCTCGGTCGTATCCAGCGCGTGAACGGCATGCTGCTGCAGTGCCGGTTGCCGCAGGCACGTATTGGTGACCTATGCAAAGTCGAAAAAGGGCCGGGCGACTACATGCTCGCCGAGATCATCGGGTTCGATCAGCGCGATGCGGTGCTCAGTGCCCTGGGCAACCTTGAAGGCGTGCGTGTAGGCGCCAGCGTCGAGCGGTTGGGGGTTCCGCATCAGGTCCGGGTCGGTGATGAGTTGTTGGGGCAGGTGCTGGATGGTTTTGGCCGCCCGATTGCGGGCGATGGTGTGAGCGCGTTCGTGGAAGCGGACACCCCTGGGGCGACCACAGTGTTATGCGAGGCGCCTCTTCCTACCGAACGGCCGCGGATCAACCGCGCACTGGCTACGGGGGTGCGCTCGATTGATGGCCTGATGACCCTGGGGGAGGGCCAGCGTGTCGGGCTGTTTGCCGGAGCCGGTTGTGGCAAGACCACCTTGTTGGCCGAAATCGCCCGTAACGTGGAGTGCGATGTGATCGTATTCGGTCTCATCGGGGAGCGGGGCCGGGAACTGCGCGAGTTTCTCGATCATGAACTGGATGAGCAGTTGCGTGCCAAGGCCGTGTTGGTGTGTGCAACCTCCGACCGCTCAAGCATGGAGCGCGCGCGTGCCGCGTTCACGGCAACTGCGCTGGCCGAAGGTTTCCGGCGCAAGGGCCAGCGGGTGCTGTTGCTGATCGACTCTCTGACCCGTTTTGCCAGGGCCCAACGTGAAATCGGCCTGGCTGCCGGTGAACCCTTGGGGCGCGGTGGTCTGCCGCCGTCGGTCTACAGTTTGCTGCCACGTCTGGTGGAGCGTGCCGGCTTGACCCGTGAAGGCGTGATCACGGCCATCTATACAGTGTTGATCGAACAGGACTCCATGAACGATCCGGTAGCGGATGAGGTGCGCTCTCTGCTCGACGGTCATATCGTCCTGTCGCGCAAGCTGGCCGAGCGCGGCCATTACCCGGCGGTCGATGTCCTGGCCAGCCTTTCGCGGATTCTAAGCAATGTTGCCGAGCCCGTGCATATCCG
>NZ_BCBO01000138.1:0-15549 GCF_001320835.1 Pseudomonas sp. NBRC 111138
CGAGCCCGTGCATATCCGTGCCGGCACGGCGCTACGACGCTTGCTGTCGGCTTACCAGCAGATCGAGCTGATGCTCAAGTTGGGGGAGTATCAGCCCGGCAACGATGCACTCACCGACCTGGCTGTTGACAGTCGGCAGGCGGTAGATGGCTTTCTGCGCCAGGACTTGCGCGAACCTTCGCCGCTTGCCGCCACCATGGACCAATTGGCTGAGCTGACCGCCCATGTCCCATTCTGAAGTGTTACCGGCTGAAATCGATACCCTGCGACGTTTGCGCCGACACCGTGCAGACCGCGCCGAGCGTGCGCTGCGTGAGGCAAAAAGGGCGCAGCAAGCGCTGGTCGCGCATATCCGGGAGGCGCAGGAAATCCTCGAGCAAACCCGCCTGGAAGAGGCCCGGCAATGCGCGCAGCTGTTGAGTCAGCACCAGGGGCAGGTGGTGACGTTCAAGGCGCTGAAAAACTGGAGTGCCAAGGAGCGGCAATTATCGGCGGGTACCCGGCGTGAAGAAGGCCAATTGTTGCAACTCCAAGAGCAGCAGCAAGAGCGGGCTGCACGGGTCGGCCAGGCGCAGAAACACGTCACCTTGTGCTTGCGCCAGGTAGAAAAAATACAAGAGTTATCTGAGTTACTGAGGCAGGAACCGATATGAAACAGGTTTCAGTTAGTCCGCCTGAACGTCAGCGTCCGCGCGAGTCTCGCGATGATCGTGCACCTGAATTCGGTGCCCTGGTGCCTTGGGAGCAAGGGCGATTGTTCGCCCGGTTGTTTGACGATGGTGGCCAGGACAGCGGGGGGTATGGAGCGTCTCTGAACGGAATCAAAGCCTCGGGCGATGTCGCCATGATCGGGGCACTGACCGAGCAGTTGGCGCCGCGAATGCTCGTTGGTTCGCAATGGCCGTTGATGGCTGTTTTTCACCTGGGCCGCCTGGGGCGGATCAACGCCAGTATCCGCCGGGAGCAGGGGGGCTGGAATGTCGAGCTGCATGCAGAGCAAGACAATACGGTGCACTGGCTCAGTGGTGTACGCCAACAATGTGAGCAACGGTTGGCGCAGAGCCTGCGCCAGCCTGTCAGTTTGTATCTGGCAAAATCGACGTAGGCATGATGCTGCCACCTTTGATACTTCCCAGATTCAAAACCGATATTGCGGTTGCCCGGCAGCGCTTGGGGCAAGGGTTGTGTATGCCGTTCGAGGTCGCTGGGTCGAGTGGCGAGTTGAGAATGGAGCCTGGTACTGCTCCTGTGGGCATCCAGCCGCTCTGCTTCGAAACCGCCTGTGGCGTCTTGGCCTTCAGTGAGCCAGGACCACAGTTCAGCTTGATGGGTGAATGCCCCGTGACGCTCGAGCAGGCCGGGAATGATCCGGACGCCTGGTTCTGGGAGTTGTTCCAGCATCATCTGAGCCCTCAGGTGCAGGCGTTGTTTGGGTACCTGCGTTTGCTGCCAGGCGCTCGCCCCATGAACTTTGGTTGTCGACTCTGCGTGACGCTTGGGGCCTCTCGCGTGGCGGGCTATCTGTGGCTGTCTGTCGAGAGCTTTCTGGCGCTATGCAAGGCGGGGCCGTGGCGATCCAGGGCTGAGCCGATGCCGGCGCAGTTTCGGCTGGCGGTTGACGTAACGCTTGGGCACCTGCGGTTGTCCATGCACCAGCTGCGCGGCTTGCGGACTGGTGACGTGCTGGTGCTTGAGCGAGCCTTTTTCAGTGCGTCGGGAACCGGCCACGTGCAGGTTGGCAAACAGCGCCTGGTGGGCTGGATCGACGCTGAATCCGGGCCGATGCGCCTGACCCTTACTTCTATCGAGGATATGTTTGTGGATGAGGATTTTGCAACACAGCCCTACTCAGAGCATGAGGATGAAACAGCGGTGATGGATGTGTTCGGGCATGAACCATTCGACGAGCTGAGCATGGCGCTCAATGTACGGTGCGGTACGCTGAACCTGACCCTCGGCGAATTACGCAACCTTGCGCCCGGCGCGGTGTTGGGGGTTGCCGGCTATGCCCCCGGCACTGCCGGTCTCTATTACGGCGACCGCCCCCTCGGCCTGGGCCAGTTGGTTGAAGTGGACGGGCGACTGGGGCTGCAGATGTCTCGCGTGATCTTTTCTCGATGAATAGTTTCCAGGGAATAGATCCGGTCGTCCTGGCAATATTTCTTGGGGCACTGTCGTTGATGCCCATGCTGTTGGTCGTCTGCACGGCGTTCCTGAAGATCGTGATTGTGCTGATGATCACCCGCAATGCCATCGGTGTGCAGCAGGTGCCTCCGGGCATGGCCATCAATGGTATTGCCCTGGCGGCAACCCTGTTCATCATGGCGCCTGTAGGCTATGAGATGGCCGAGATCGTCAAGGTGTCGCCCCTGGACCTGACCAGCGTAGGCGCACTCCAACAGACGGGAATGGAGGCGATCAAACCATTGCGCACCTTCATGCTGCGCAACAGTGACCCGGATATTCTTACCCACCTGTTGGAAAATGCCATGCGCATGTGGCCGGCGCAGATGGCGCAGGAGGTCCAACGTGAGGACCTGATCCTGCTGGCGCCGGCCTTTGTGCTGTCACAGTTGCAGGCGGGGTTCGAAATCGGCTTCCTGATCTATATCCCTTTCATCGTGATTGACCTGATCGTTTCCAATCTCCTCTTGGCTTTGGGTATGCAAATGGTCTCGCCCATGACCATTTCCCTGCCGCTCAAATTGCTCTTGTTCGTGATGGTCTCCGGGTGGTCGCGGTTGCTCGACAGCCTGTTCTTTTCCTATCTCTGAGTGACCTATGGAACCCATCGTACTGTTCAAGCAGGGCATGTTGCTGGTAGTCATGCTGACGGCGCCGCCGCTGATCGTGGCGGTGGTGGTGGGGGTCATGACCTCCCTGGTGCAGGCGCTGATGCAGGTACAGGACCAGACGTTGCCCTTCGGTATCAAGCTGGTGGCAGTGGGGATCACCCTGATCATGACCGGTCGCTGGATCGGTGTGGAGTTGATCCAGTTGATGAACTTGACCTTTGACATGATCGGTCGATCGGCCCTGCACTGAGGTCTGCCTGTGCTGTTATATCTTGAGTATTTGCCCTCCCTGCTGGTCGCCATGGCGCGTATCTACCCCTGCGCTTTTCTCGTGGCGGCATTCTGTTTTCAACATATACGCGGCATGCTGCGGCATACCATTGTGGTGGTCATGGCACTGCTGCCTGCACCTGCCATTCATGTCATGCTGGAGGGCCAGGAACACTCGGCGCTGATGCTCGGAGGGCTGGTCCTCAAAGAGTTGGCCCTGGGGTTATTGCTGGGCGTGTTGCTGTCGATGCCGTTCTGGCTGTTCGAGTCGGTCGGGGCGTTGTTGGATAACCAGCGGGGAGCTTTGGCCGGTGGTCAGCTCAACCCCTCGCTTGGGCCAGACGCGACGCCGGTCGGGCATCTGTTCAAGCAATTGGCGATTTTTTTGCTGATGGCCAGTATGGGCCTCGGGGCGTTGACGCAGGTGATCTGGGACAGCTATCTGCTCTGGCCACCGACGGTGTGGTTTCCACTGCCCGCTGCCGATGGGTTCGATGTATTTGTCGGCCTGCTTGGCGATACCTTCACGCACATGATGCTCTACGCTGCCCCCTTTATTGCGGTGCTGCTGTTGCTGGAGTTCGGCATCGCGCTGCTGGGGGTCTACAGTCAGCAATTGCAAGTGAGTACGCTGGCGCCGCCCCTCAAGAGCCTGGCGGGTATCGGTGTGCTGTTGTTGTATTTTGCGTTGCTGCAGGATCTGATCGTCGGGCGCATGGGCTTGCTTAAAGACCTCAAGCACTCCCTGGGCGTGTTCTTCAAGGTCTCGCTGTCATGAGTGATTCGGGGGAAAAGAAGCACCCCGCATCAGCCAAGAAGCTGCGTGATCAGCGTAAGAAAGGCCAAGTCGCCCAAAGCCAGGATGTGGGTAAGCTACTGGTGCTGACAGCCATCAGCGAAATCGCCTTGTTCACCGCCGAGAGCAGCCTGCAACGTTTCCAGCAGTTGATGCTGCTGCCGATCACGCGTCTGTCCTTGCCTTTCCCGCAGGCGCTGGAAGAAGTGATGGTCGAAGGTTTGATGTTGTTTTTCTCCTTCGCCCTGTTGATGGCCGCGGTGGCGATTATCACGAAGCTGGTCAGCAGTTGGATGCAGTTCGGGATTCTGTTCGCGCCGGACGCCTTGAAGCTCGACTTCAATCGTCTCAACCCGCTCAGCCAACTCAAGCAAATGTTTTCTGCCCAGTCGGTAATGAACCTGTTGATGAGCATCGTCAAGGCCACACTGCTGGGCCTGATCCTGTACGTGGTGATCTGGCCTTCCCTGGGGGCGTTGATCAATATGGCCACCAGCGATCTGCAAAGCTACCTCCTGGGATTGATCGCCCTGTTCCGCTATCTGCTGCATGCCTGTCTCGGGTTATTGCTGGTGCTGGCGCTTATCGACCTGGCGATGCAGAAATACTTCTTTGCCAAGCGCATGCGCATGACCCAGGTCGAGGTCATGAAAGAGTACAAGGACATGGAGGGCGATCCCCACGTGAAGGGGCAGCGCCGCGCCCTGGCACAGCAATTGGCCCAGGAGGAGCCGAAGGTCAAGCTGCCCAAGCTGGAGGAGTCCGATATGCTGGTGGTCAACCCGACGCACTTTGCCGTGGCCTTGTATTACCGCCCCGGCAAAACGCCGCTGCCCCTGCTGGTGAGCAAAGGGACTGATGATGACGCCCGTGCGTTGATCGCTCGCGCCAAAGCGGCTGATGTACCGGTGATCCAGTGCGTGTGGCTGGCCCGTACGCTGTATACGAACAAGCTGGGGGCGACAATTCCTCGTGAAACCCTGCAGGCCGTGGCATTGATCTACCGCACCCTGCGCGAGCTTGATGATGAGGCCAAGCGTGAAACCCTGGAATTGCCGGAGCTTGATCTGCGTTGATCAGCGCCGGGTACGCGCATCCAGGGTTTCAAGGTTGGCCAACGACAACATTCGGCTGAGGAGCCTGTCGAGCAGGTTGGGCTGTGGGGGCAGTGCATGCCAGATCACCAGCGCGTCCTGTGCGTCAATGTAGATAAAGCAGCCATCGAATGCCACGGCCTGCTCGAAACGCCGCTCCAGCGCGTTCTGCAATTGTGAAGCTTGCAGCGCCTCGCGAGCCACGTGCAGGGCCAGACCCTGACGGGTTCCGGCTTGCATGTTGCTGGCTGTTACCCCCGGGCCAAGCGTCAGGTGGGCGGCAGAGCCGCCCACCAGGCTGTCGAGGAAGACCTGGCGTTCATCGGCCGGGGTTCCCTGGGCGCTCATCGTTCCAGCGACACCGTCTGATAGTCCGGACGCTCTCCGGCAGGGCCGGGTTCGACGCGCGTTTGTGAAGGCCACCAAATCACCAGCTTGTCCTTGGACGATTGCGGACGTGAGCAGGAGTCGCCCTTGCAGGTGGGCGTACAACCGGCGACGAGCAGCGCCGCGCCGATCAGGGTGACGTACAGCGAGCGATGTTTCATGGCTTGGCCTTTTGAGTTGGAGTGATCAGGGAGGGACGGGGCACGCTGATGTGTTCATCCTTGACCACCGGGCGCATGGCGATAAACACTTCTGCTTCCTCGCCCGGCTTGAGCCAGGCGCGGGGCCAGACACTCACGGCCAGGGTTTGCGAAGTACTGCATTCCTTTTCGTCGATGCGCACATTGCGATTGAACTGGTTGCGCAGCACCACCACGGCTACGTTGTACTGCGGGCCGGCGTACCACTGGCTGCGCTCGGTGTTCAGCGCCAGCAAGTTGCGGGTACTGCACAAGGTGTTCAGCCCCAGGGGCATCGGCGCTACCTTGAAGGCTTTGGGCACTTGCCCGGTGACCAGGTGCGCCAGGGTACTGATAATGTCGCTGCGCTTGATCACTGGCTGGTGAGGGTCGTAGCGCCTGGCCAGGGGGGTGAGAGCGGCTTGCAATTCGACCTGGTCTGCCTGGGGCAGGTAGCGTGACGGGTCGGTCTGGTCGCCGATAACGCGTGGCGTGAGGATAAATAGACGTTCGCGCCGATTGTTCTGTCGTTCAGTGGAGGAAAACAACGCCTTGCCCAACAGCGGAATATCCCCCAGCAGGGGTACTTTGCTGTGCTTGTCGGTGCTTTCGGTGACGTGGAAACCACCGACCACGAGCGAACGTTTTTCGGCCATGATGGCTTGGGTGCTGACTTTGCCTCGGCGTACATCGAAGCTACCGGGAGTAGGGTTGGCCTCTTCGAAGTTACCGTCCTCGATATCTACCAACAGCTGAATCTGATGGCCACCACGGCTCGTGATGACGCGGGGCACGACCTGGAAGCTGGTACCCACGGTGATCGGTAAAATCGTAGCGTTCTGCCGACCGCGAGTCAGGTATTGGGTCCGGTTGAAATCAATTACCGCTGGCTGGTTTTCCAGTGTCAGGACTGACGGATTGGACACCATGGTTGCCAGGCCCTTGGCTTCCAGCGCGCGTATCTCCGCGTCGAAACGACCGCGGTTTTCAATTGTCAGCTGAGCGTTGCCGGAAATCATGTTGGCTGCGCCACTGAAGCGACTGTTCTGAAAGCCCCATCTCACCCCGAATTCGCGCAGTTGCGTGCGCTCGATGTCGAGGATGATGGCATCGATTTCCACCAGTTTGCGTGCCACGTCGAGCTGGGTGATCAGTTCGCGATACATTGCCTGCCGTTCCGGCACGTCATAAATCAGGATGGCGTTATTGCGCAAGTCGGCTTCGACGCGGATACGGGCAGGGCTGAGGGGGACCCGCCGGGTGATTGACATGCCCGTATCGGTCGAGTCGTTCAACCCGGTTGTCGGCGTGGAGCCGAGCATTTGCCCCAGCAACGGGTTGCTCAAGCGTGGCACCACCGGTGTGATGAACGGGGGCTGGGTGATGGAGCGTTGAGACTGCGCCGAAGACGATGAGGGTGAGCGCGGTTCCAGGAGCCCTCTTAGCATGGTGGCTACACCGGGGATGATGATTTTTTCGTTGCGATATTCCATTTGGCGATCCGCCGCGCTGGCGAATTTCAGTGGATAGCTCAGCACGCTCTGTTTTTCATCCGTAGAACGGCGCTGGCTGCTGAAGCGCTTGATCTGTTCGATATAAACCTTCGGGCCGGAGACCAGCACAACACCGTCTTCCGGCAACTCGCCCCAGCCGAAACGACTGTCGAGCAAGCCTATATCGGTCAGCGCTTGTTTGAGGTCCGCGATGGTCTCGGAGGAGACTTCCAGGCGCGCGGATTCTTGCTGGTCCAGGGTGCTGATATAGAGGGTGTTGTTATACATATACCATTGGAAACGGTGTTCGACCCCCAACCGGTCGAGCAATGATTGCGGCGTATTTGCGCGTATCTTGCCGTTGACGTTACCTTCGAGCAGGCCCTCGACCTGGAGCTGAGTACCAAATGTCTGGGCAAAATCCTCCAGCACTTCGCGCACTGGCTTGTGCTGGGCTTCATAAGCGTAGGCCGTGTTCTTCCACTCAGGAGGTATTGCGGCCAGCGCGCTATCCAGTGGTAGCAGCCACCCAGGCAGCATAATGAGCCAACACCAGGCGGCGCGGGGAGTAAAAGCAGGTACGTGAGGGCGCAAGCGTTTGTGCTTGTCGTTTTTATCAGGCATGGGAAAGTCTCTGGTTAGTACGGTGTCGAGCGCAGCGACGTGGATATGAATGTGCGTACAGGCCGCGCCTGGCGCGCGACGACGGCGCGCCAGGTGTCGCGTTGGTTGAGGAGGGACTCGAGACACTTCGCCAGCGCTTCGCCGTGCCCCCTCTCCACGCATTGAATAAGCCAAAGCGCACCGGTGGTCGGCGCCAATGCAACTGCACCGTGAAAATAGCTCAGGCTAGGGCCTCCCAGGCGCATCCAGGTGCGCAACTGGGCTTTGTGATCGCCCGCCTGGGTCAACTGGACCTTTACCAGCAGTCTGTTCGAAACGCGTTGAAAGATGATTTCGTCGTCGCTCTCAAACAAGGTGAGCTGCTCTTCGTGGCCATTCAGCCAACCGGCAAGGAGTGCTTGCAACTTATTGCACGCCATCCAGCGCTGTTTTGAGCAGTGTATGTCTGGAGCGCGTGTGTTCGTTGAACGCGATGACTGAGAGCTTCTGTTGTTTCATGAGGTTGCTGAAGTAATCGATATCTGCATCGAGCGCTTCCGGATCTTTATAGGCCGTATTCACCCGCTTGATATCAGCCTGAACTTGCCTCAATAAATGGTTTTTCAGGTTTCCGTGAAAGTCCATGATTTTTACTCCAGATGTGTCTGAACTGTGTGGCGGGTTGTTTGCCACCAGTTCCATCGGAAGAAATTTTTTTAAAGATATCGCCTGCCTCTACCGCTATGTCCCTACACGTTTGTAAACAATATTTCTCGCATCGAGGCCCAGTCGATCCGAAAATCGCCTTCATCTGTTTCCAGTAGCAGCGATTGAGGTTTGACCTGGTCATCGGGGCGAAGCTTCCAAGGTGTAGAGCCCAGCTGGACCAAGGCTTGGGCTATCTGCTCATGCTCGAGCGGGTTGCAAACCAAGGTGGCCTTCATAGGTGGAATTTGCGTCGTTACCAACTGTTTGACCAATGCCGAAAGGCGCTTTGGGGGAGGCACTTCCTCCAACAGGCAGTGGAAGGCTCGGTTGGCGATGGATGTTGCGTAGTGTTCGAGGTTGTCACACATCGCCTTGCGTTGGCGCTCCCACGCACTGAGTTGCGCGTGGGCGCGTGACCAGAAGTCGAGGCGGGCCTGCTCAAGCATTTCTTCACGATGCTCAACCGCCTGGCGCAGCAGCTCTTCAGCTTGTGCCCGTGCGCTATCTAGCAACTGCGCGGACTGAAAGCAATCGGCGAGCATCTCCCGGGTAATCAGTACTTTTGGCTGCCCGGAAGCGCCGTCGTGCAATTCGATTTTGCGTTGGGTCAACATAGACAATGCTCTGGTGTGTTGCCGTTAACGACGAGTTGTTTCACTACCCGTTGCGTCGATACGCCAGACAATCGCCTGCCACAGCGTATTGAGCCGGCCATGCGCATCGTCAAATGGCAGGTGTGTGGTTTCAAGTGCCTGCACCCGGTCAGGCGGCAAGCGCAGACGAAGGCGTTGCCAGACAGCAGGCTCGACCCAGGCCCTCAGCAATTGCATTGGATCATCCTCCGGCTGCAACAGGGCGTCAGGGTGTAGCGCCTTGGCAAGGCGCTCACACCACTTGCGGTGTTCATCGCACAAGGGGCTGTCGAGGTTGGGATGGCACGTAAGCTCCAGCAGTGCTATCGCCAGATCGAACTGCTCCCGTGAAGCCAGGGCCAAACCAAGCACCGTTGCACAGGGAGGGGGAGGCAGGCATGGCTCGATGCCCAACGCTGCGCACGCCAGCGCGGGTTGGCTGCGGCACAAGGCGGGTACTGCGTGGTAGGCGTGAGCGCTGGTCGCGTCCGGGTGCGAAAACTGCCACGGACTGGCCCACCATTGGGCCCAGGCCAGATGATCACTCATTCGCTAGAGGCGCTGGGGCGACAGGTTCCTGCCTGGATCGTTGGCTTCGTATGCGCCAGAACAGCGCCAAGGCGAGTGTCAGTATCGCGCCGATAACCAGAGCGCTCATAGCGGTACGCCAAAAACCGACGTCTTCCTCAGGGATCAGGAACGGACCGAAGTAGCTCAGGCGTTGTTGTTCCTGGTAAGCCGTTGCCGGTACAAAAACCACCGTGAGCTTCTGCGCGTTATCCAGTGCAGTGGTCATGCCAGGAATACTACTGGATACCATCCTGCGTACGCGCGCGCGGATGCTGTCGGGCTCCAGTCGTGGGTCATGTTTGATGAACACTGAGGCGGAGGCGGGTTGGACGGGCTCACCGGGAGCCACGCGTTCGGGCAGCACCACGTGCACACGAGCGACGATGACCCCATCGATGTTTGACAGGGTCGCCTCCAACTCCTGGGACAGGGCATAGATATACCGGGCACGCTCTTCCAGTGGCGTAGAGATGACGCCCTCCTTGCGGAAGGTGTCCCCCATCGTGGCACGGGCGACCTTGGGCAATCCGACCGCTTCCAGTGTGCGAACGGCGCGGCTGATATCGGCTGCATTGACACGCACCACGACGCCGTCCTTGGCAGGCACTTTTTGTGCGCGTATGTGTTTGTCAGCCAGTTCCGCGATGACCTCATTGGCATCCTGCTCGGAGAGTTGGCGATGCAGTTCGACACTTTCGCCGCAGCCGCCCAGCATCAGCGCCAGCGAGAAAACTAATCCGACGGATAGAAAACGAGTCATTTTTTCCTACTGCAGGTTGCTGATTTTTTCTAGACATTGCGCGCCCTTGCCGACGCACTTCACCAGGGTTTGGGTCAGTAGAATGGAGTCTGAAAGATTGGGGGTGTAGTTGAGCCGATTTTTTTCTTTGAACTCATTCTTGAAGTCCTTGAGACCTCGACTCATACCACTTTTAGCCTTGTCCAAATACTGCAAAGCGTCGGTCAGTGCGTTCGCGGATGGCGTGGCGGTAACCCGTTGCATCGAGGGGGCCAATAACGCGCTGAAAAAGCTCGCATCTTCGCTGTGGTGCGTAGGTTGGGTAGGGGACCTGTGGGCTGTAAGGCCGTTTTGATATTCGCGTAATACGTCGACTTCTTCTATTTGCATATGGACCTCTAAGGGGAAACCCGCCCTTTGATGACCAAGGGCGGTGAAGCTATTTAACGCAGCGCGTCGTTGTTCTTTTTCTGCTCACTGATCCTGAACGCCTCATTGCTTTCTTTCATGGATTCGCGAAGCAGTTGCTTCCTTTCTGCCTTAAGGTCTGCGTTTTCGCCACCGGTGACCGGGGGGTGGTAGCTTTGCGGGTTGATGCCAGAAATACTCATAGTGATGCTCCGCTATCTAAGAAATGACATTTGAGCCTTGATGCGTAGTTGCAATAGTGTTGCTGCCGATAGGCACTAAATATATCAGGCTCATCCTTGTGTGGTTCAGGCTCGAATATGGTTCCCGCTTTTACTTAAAGGGTGTGTCTGAAGGTGTCTTCGGTGTGGGCTGAGCAGCGGGCTACTGTATATCTAGTTGTTTCATTCGGTAGTAAAGCGTTCTCTTTGCCATGCCCAACTCTACAGCCACCTCGTCCACACAGTAGGTATGACGCCGCAGCGACTCTTCAATCAGAGCTTTCTCGATTTGTTGCAGGCGTTCTTTCAGGTTGGTGGGTTGGTTTGTAGCGTTCGAGGGCGAGCTTGATAATGGCGCCAGACCCAGCACGAAACGTTTGGCAGTCGAGCGCAGTTCACGCACATTCCCCAGCCATGGATGGCACAGCAACTGTTGGACTAGCTCACTGCAAGGGTTTGGGGCGAGACACTTATAGTGCTCGGCCTCCTCTTGAATCATACTCAGGAACAACGGGACGATTCGGTCACGGCGATTGCGCAGCGCAGGCAGATTGATATTTACGACGTTCAGGCGGAAATACAGGTCGCGCCTGAACTTTCCCTGCTCGACCATCTCATGCAGGGATTGTTGCGCAGAGGCGATGACTCGCATGTCCACCGGGATAAACCGGGTTGAGCCCAGGCGTTCGACGCCACGTGACTCCAGCACACGTAGCAGTTTGGCCTGCATGGAAAGCGGCATGCTGTCGATTTCATCCAGATACAAGGTGCCCAGGTGTGCGGTTTCGATAAAACCCGCACGTGATTGCACTGCTCCTGTATAGGCGCCGCTGTTGACGCCGAACAGTTGGCTCTCTGCGAGGCTTTCCGGGATGGCGGCGCAGTTCACTGCGACAAAATGACCTCGTCGCCTCGACAAACGATGGATTCGTTGGGCCAGGGTATCCTTGCCAGTACCCGTCTCCCCCAACAACAAAATATCGATATCGAGCGCTGCGGTACTCTTGAGCGTACGTTCGATATCCAAGGTTTCAACAGAAGGGAAGTATGTCTCATTTGTTGTCTTGTAAGAGGCTGACATAGTCAGGGTGCTCCACTATCGCTATCACTTCACTGTTGATAGAACGCTGTTGGCGTGCGGTCAGTAGAGCGCAAATAATCAAAAATGTCATCGTGCTTATTAGTATGAAAATACTGCGCGAGAGCGTGTCAAATATTAACTATGTCAGGGCGCTGTATTGTTCAAGTGCATTCTTGATGGTTGTTGAATCTTTAGTGTAGGAGAAGACTTAAGGCTTGAAGGATTCATCGTTTAAATCGATCAAGGGTTATGAGTGATTAAGTTTTCTATGTGTGGGGCTTTTAGTTGGGTGGCAGGTAGAAACAGGAGGCAATAAAAAACCGACGCAATGCGTCGGTTTTTTTGTATCGGGCAGAGGTTCAGCTAACGCTTACACGTTGAAACGGAAGTGCATCACATCGCCATCTTTGACAATGTAATCCTTACCTTCCAGGCGCCACTTACCGGCTTCCTTGGCACCGGCTTCACCCTTGAACTGGATGAAGTCGTTGTAAGCGATCACCTCAGCGCGGATAAAGCCTTTCTCAAAGTCGGTGTGGATCACGCCAGCCGCTTGTGGCGCGGTAGCACCGACCTTGACGGTCCAGGCGCGGACTTCTTCGACACCGGCGGTGAAGTAGGTCTGCAGGTTGAGCATTTCGTAGCCGGCGCGGATTACGCGGTTCAGGCCAGGCTCTTCCAGGCCCAGGGCCTCGAGGAACATGTCCTTTTCTTCGCCGTCATCGAGCTCGGCGATTTCCGCTTCGATCTTGTTGCATACCGGAACAACGATGGCGCCTTCTTCGTCGGCAATGGCCTTGACCACGTCGAGCAGCGGGTTGTTCTCAAAGCCGTCTTCGGCAACGTTGGCGATGTACATCACAGGCTTGGTGGTCAGCAGGTGGAAGCCCTTGATCACGGCCTTCTCATCGGCCCCCATATTCTTCATCAGGCTGCGCGCCGGTTTGCCTTCGGTAAAGTGCGCGATCAACTGCTCCAGCAGGCCCTTCTGGACCACTGCATCCTTGTCGCCGCCCTTGGCGTTACGCGCGACTTTCTGCAGTTGCTTTTCGCAGCTGTCGAGGTCGGCGAAGATCAGTTCCAGGTCGATGATCTCGATGTCGCGCTTGGGGTCTACGCTGTTGGAGACGTGAATCACATTCTCGTCTTCAAAGCAGCGGACCACGTGGGCGATAGCATCGGTTTCGCGGATGTTGGCCAGGAACTTGTTGCCCAGGCCTTCACCTTTCGAGGCGCCGGCGACGAGGCCCGCGATGTCGACGAACTCCATGGTGGTCGGCAGGATGCGCTTGGGATTGACGATGGCCGCCAGTGCGTCAAGACGCGGGTCCGGCATTGGTACGATGCCGCTGTTGGGTTCGATGGTGCAGAAGGGGAAGTTCTCCGCCGCAATACCGGACTTGGTCAGGGCGTTGAACAGGGTGGACTTGCCGACGTTGGGCAGGCCGACGATGCCGCAATTGAATCCCATGGTGTTTCCCCTCGGATAAGAGTCAAGCCTTCTGGCTGTGCAGGTTTTTCATCGCACGGTTCCATTCACCGGCGAAGATATCCGGCAGCACGCCGAGGGCAAAATCGATGCTGGCATCGAGTTTTTCCTGTTCGGCGCGTGGCGCACGACCCAGGACGAAATTTGAAACCATACTGGCAACGCCTGGGTGGCCAATGCCGAGCCGCAGACGGTAAAAATTATTCTGATTGCCCAACTGCGCGATGATGTCACGCAGGCCATTGTGCCCACCATGCCCGCCGCCGAGCTTGAGCTTGGCTACGCCGGGTGGCAGGTCCAGTTCGTCATGGGCCACCAGGATTTCTTCGGGTTTGATCCGGAAGAAGCCCGCAAGCGCCGCGACAGCCTGGCCGCTGCGGTTCATGTAGGTGGTGGGAATCAACAGACGAACATCCTGACCCTGATGCGAGAAGCGCCCGGTCAGGCCAAAATATTTGCGATCGACCACCAGATTGATGCCTTGGGCGTGGGCGATACGCTCAACAAAAAGGGCCCCCGCGTTATGCCGGGTCTGTTCGTATTCGGCGCCTGGATTTCCCAGGCCAACGATCAGTTTAATGGCAGTCACGACAGGGGCCCTTCCTTTGGAGTTGTGGATAACATCGCCGTACCCAGATGCGGCGAAAGTGGACGACACTACATCATTTACTCAAGAGTAAACGCCGCGTTATCGCCCGCTTTCTCGCTACGTTTCGGTCCGCGATGTTTCCTCAAGCTCCGGCAATACAGAGTGAATTACTCTGCAGCGCCTTCTTCAGCTTCTTCTGGAGCAACGCGTGGAGCGTGAACGTTGGCAACAGCTTTGTCATCACCGTGAGCCAGTGCAACAAACTCAACGCCTTTAGGGGCCTTGAGGTCGGACAGGTGAACGATGGCGCCGATTTCCAGAGCCGACAGGTCGACTTCGATGAACTCAGGCAGGTCTTTCGGCAGGCAGGTCACTTCGATTTCGTTCAGGACGTGAGAGATCTCGCCGCCTTTCTTGACCGGAGCTTCTTCACCCACAAAGTGCACAGGCACGATGGCGGTCAGTTTCTGGCCAGCTACAACGCGAACGAAGTCAGCGTGCATGATGAACTGCTTGGAAGGGTGACGCTGCATTGCTTTAACGATGACGTTCTGCTTGGCGCCGTCGACGTTCAGCTCGATAACGTGGCTGTAGGCAGCTTCGTTTTCGAACAGCTTGGCGATTTCCTTGGCCAGGATGGTCACGGATTCAGCAGGCTTGTTACCACCGTAGACAACGGCTGGGATGTTGGCGGCGTGACGCAGGCGGCGGCTCGCACCTTTCCCCAGGTCAGTACGCGCTTGGGCGTTCAGAGTAAATTCGTTCATGTTGTATCTCCAAAATAGCCATCATCGAGGGGCGTTTGCGACCAGCGCCGAACTCGATATGGGCAAAAAAGCCCCGCCCCAGCGGAATGCTGGGGCGGGGCGCTTTTCGTCAGTGAGGTGATCCGTTGGTTTGACCCTTAACGGAACATCGCGCTGATCGATTCTTCATTGCTGATGCGGCGAACCGCTTCGGCAACGACCGGTGCAATATCCAGTTGGCGGATACGTGCACAGGCTTGAGCTGCGGCGGACAACGGGATGGTGTTGGTCACCACCAGTTCGTCCAGCACGGAGTTCTCGATGTTCTCGATCGCTCGGCCTGACAGCACAGGGTGTGTGCAGTAGGCGAAGACTTTTGCTGCACCGTGCTCTTTCAAGGCTTTCGCCGCGTGGCACAGGGTGCCGGCGGTGTCGACCATGTCATCAACCAGAATACAGGTGCGCCCTTCGACATCACCGATGATATGCATCACTTCAGAGTGATTGGCTTTCTCACGGCGTTTGTCGATGATCCCGAGGTCCACGCCCAGGGATTTGGCAACAGCCCGTGCACGCACGACGCCACCAATGTCCGGGGACACGATCATCAGGTTTTCAAAGCGCTGGTCTTCGATGTCATCCACCAGGACGGGGGAGCCGTAGATGTTATCTACTGGAATATCGAAGAACCCCTGGATTTGGTCAGCGTGCAGGTCAACCGTGAGCACACGGTCGATACCTACCACGGT
>NZ_BCBO01000139.1:0-57491 GCF_001320835.1 Pseudomonas sp. NBRC 111138
CCTGATCCGCCAGGAAACCGGCTTCGACGGCCAGCGCACCGCCTACGCCTACGACCTCAACGGCAACCTGCTGGAGAAGACCGAATACGGCGACGATAACAGTCAGCTAATCACCCGCTACGAGCGCGACCACGCCGGGCGCCTCGTCCGAAAAACCCTGCCCGATGCCAGCGTTGTCGACTATGCCTACGACCGCCAGGGCAACCTCCTTAGCGTCGAGGACGGCCACTGGGCGCTGGCCTACGAATACGACCGCCAAAACCGCCTCACCGCCGAACACCAGGGCTGGGGCACCCTGCGCTACGGCTACGACGCCTGCGGGCAACTGAAAAACCTGTGTCTGCCGGACAACAACCGCCTCACCTTCACCCACGAAAAAGGCGGCCACCTCGCTACCGTCGAGCTCAACGGTGAAGTACTCACCTCACATCTATTCAAGAGCGGCCGAGAACATCAGCGCCAGCAAGGCCAACTGCTCAGCCACTACCACTACGACGACCAGAATCGTCTGCACGCCCACGCCGTTACGCAGCAGCAAAACTACCTCTACCAACGCCAATACGACTACGACAAAAGCGGCAACCTCACCCGCCTGCTCGACACTCGCAAAGGCGAACACCTTTACCGCTACGACCCGCTAAACCGCCTGACCCGCGCCGACCACTCCCAGGACGTACAGGAACGCTTCGCCCACAACCCGGCCGGCAACCTGCTGATGCAAGACCGCCCCGGCCCGGACATCGTCGCGGCGAATCGTCTGATGATCCAAGGCGACCGCCATTACGACTACGACGCCTTCGGCAACCTCATCCGCGAACGACGCGGCAAGGGCCAGCAACTCGTTACTGAGTACCGCTACGACTGCCAGCATCGGTTAATCGGCATCACAAAACCGAACGGCGAAACCGCCAGCTATCGCTATGACCCGTTTGGGCGGCGTGTCAGCAAAACCGTGGAGGGCAAAACCACGGAATTTTTCTGGCAAGGCGACAAGCTGATAGCCGAACACCATGCAGAGCGCCATCGCAGCTATCTCTACGAGCCCGACAGCTTCCGCCCCTTGGCCCTGTTGGAAGGTTTCGGCCCAAAAGAAACCAAGCCCTACCACTACCAACTCGACCACCTCGGCACCCCGCAGGAACTGACCGACACCGAAGGCGAAATCGTCTGGTCCGCCCACTACCGCGCCTACGGCCAGATCGCCCGGCTCGACGTGGGCAAAGTCGACAATCCACTGCGGTTTCAAGGGCAGTATTTCGATGCGGAAAGCGGACTGCACTACAACCGCCATCGCTACTACAATCCGGATATTGGTCGCTACCTGACGCCGGATCCGGTGAAGTTGGCGGGTGGGATCAACGGGTACCAATATGTGCCCAACCCTACGGGGTGGGTTGATCCTCTAGGGTTGAGCGCAAATTGTCCTGGCTCAGGAAAGAAAAAACCGATCTGCTCTTTGCCTGCAGAACCGGATATACCTGATGTCTCTCGTAAAGGGGCGTTCAGGCAAGCAAAAAGGGATGCCAATGTACCTATGACTCAAAACCCCGATGTGATGACACACCCGAACTCAGGAAGAACGACACAGTACAAAATAGAAAAAATGACTGATTTGAATGATGACAATATATTGGATGAAAGCGGTAGAACCATAAATTCAAGGGTTTATCAATTCACGAGAGCAGACGGCTCGAAGGTTCTTATTCAGGACCATTCTGCCGGGCATAAATTCGGCAGACCAGACGGCATAGGTGACCAAAAAGCGCATTTCAATTTGCGACCAATAGACAAGCCTCGAAACGGAACCGTAGACGGCGGCAAGGACCATTACAACTTTAGGAGAAGTCGATGAAATACTGGAACGAACTTGATCATAATATTTTTTTTGAAAAAATTTTTAGCACGCCTGTAGAAATCGGCCAAATTGCTCTTTTTTCTTTGCAAATAGAAAATGATCGACCTTCTGTGGGATTAGGATTCGACATACCCGAATTTCCAGATACTTTGCCAAAAAAATGGGAAGGGAAAGGCTATAACACCTGCAGAATGGGCATCGATTGCCATGGCATTCGCGAATTAAAAATACACAACATCCCCATTAAAGAGGTGTTTCTTGTTGATATCACTAAGCAAAATGATCTTTTTCATTTCCAAGCAAAGAATGAAAATTCTCTAATTGAATTCAAGGCTAAATTCATTTCACTTTGCGATCCGAATGTATACATAAATGGTCCAGACGATTATTTTTTCTAGATAGAGCAAAAATCGCATAATTACTATGAGCCCCATAGCCAGCCCCAATTCGCCACCTCGCCCACCTCAACCTAAACTCTGTTCAAGTTGTTTCAACGGACAGAGGATTCTCCACCATGGGCAAACGTCACCCCAATCTCCCCGCCTGGCAATGGCGTCAGTACCCACAGAACCATCAGCACCCAACCAACCTGGCGTTGCACCTGATTGCCGTGCCGCTGTTTATCGTCGGTTTCCTGCTGATCGTGTCGGGCGTGTTCAGCCTTAGCCTGGCCAGCTTCGCGGTCGGTGTCATTGGCATTGTCGCGGGCCTGGCGTTGCAGGGTCACGGCCATAGCCTGGAAGCCCAGGCCAGTGAGCCGTTCAGTGATCGCAAAGATGCGGTGCAGCGCCTGGTGGTCGAGCAGTTCGTGACCTTCCCGCGCTTTGTGCTCAGCGGTGGCTGGTGGCGCGCCTGGCGGCAGCGGCACCACCACTGACCGGCGGGTTCAGGCGAACACCACCACGGTCTGACGGCTGAGGGCGATCAACTCGCCGGTCGGGCTCCACAAGGCAGCGGCAGCGTGGCCATAGCCGTCGCGGGCGTGTTCGATATTGACGTGATACTGGCACCAGTCGAGCGTAGTCAGGTCTTGCAACGGCTGGATGAACTCGATGGTCCAGGTCAGGGTGCTGCCCGGCGCGGGCTTTTTCAGGTGTGGCAGCAACGCCGGTGGCCAGGCGTCGACCAGGGCGAGGATATGCGCCTCGGTCAGTGGCTCCTCTTTCACATCCCCCCGCAACCGTACCCAGCCGCCCATGTCGCGGGATTTATTGCCGGTAAACGGCAGGCCACCGACACTCCAGCGCATCGCCAGATGCCGCATGAATTCGGGGGTAACACCCTTGATATAGGGCAGTTCCTGGCACTCATCCCAATGTTTGAATACCGGTGGCGGCTCACTTGCCACGTCAATTTCGGAGGGGCGAGAGGCGCCAAAACTGGCCTGGACCAGGGTCGCCACTTCACCGTTCTGCACCACGCGCCCCAGCAACTGGCTGACCGCCTTGCCTTCGCGCAGCACTTCGACTTGATAGCTGGCAGTTACATCCGGCGCTACCGGGCCGACAAAGGTGATGGCCAGCGAGCGCAGCGGTCGGTCCGCCGGCACCTGGGCGCGCAGCGCCTCGTACTGCAAGGCAGCGACCAGCCCGCCAAAGGTGGCCCGGCCCTGGGCCCATTCGGCAGGGATGGTGACATCCAGCGGATTGCTACGGGCAGCGTCGAGCAAATCACTAAAGCGCATGGCGACCTCACATCAAGAAAATCGTGGAGGAATCTTAACCATCGAATTGCACAGGCACAGCGCCCATTCCGGCCAAAAACCGGACCGGTTTAAAAACACTCGGCGCTGAGCGTGTCCAGCACACGGTCGGCCTTGCCTTGCGCCTTGAGCATGGTGCGCTGCCACACTGCTACGCAGGGTTGCAGGTCTGGCTCATGGCCGGCCTGGGCCAGCCACTGCCAACAGTCATGCCAGTTACCCAGCGCACTCTGGGCCTTCTTCAAGTGCGACAGGGCGTTGGTGGGTAATTTGTCCAGCTCGGGATACGCCTCGGCGGCATAGCGCACACGTTTGATCAGCAACCGTAGCCGGTGGCGGTCATGATCGGGGTCCTTCAAGGCGCCATCGAGTGCCTGCCATTGCTTGGCCAGGCGTTTCTGGATGCGCGGGCGCAAGCCCTTGAGCAGTTTCTGATGCTGGGACGCGCGGATAAACCGTGGGAACGCATCCAGAATCAGCAGCAAGTGCGCCAACTCCGGGCTTTGCGCCACCTGGCGATAAGCCTCGGGCTGCAGACGCAGGCGTCGATCAGCCGCGTCGTGATGACCGTGCTGATGCAAATACGCCGCCAGCACCTCTCGGTCGCGTAGCGGCGTAGTCAGTTGGCCAACCGTGCTGGCGGCCAATTCAAGCTGTTCGACACCGGGCAGCCCGCGCAAAGGGCGCAACAGGCTGCGCAGGCGGCGTACCGTTGTGCGCAAATCATGCAAGGCTTCATCGTCAGTGACGGCGGCGAGGCGAGCCTGGCAGCTCAGTAACCCTACTTCCAGGCCAATGACCTGAGCGACTAACTGATTGACCAACGCTGACATCCTGCCCTCACTTTCCGATGAAAAATCCTATCCGCCCTGGGTTATCGCCCGGCGCGAGACTCACGAATGTAGAACCGCGCCTTTTCGGCCTTGTTGGAGCAACCCTCGAACGCTTCAAACTGCTGCTGAGTCTTGGCGCCAGTCAACAGCGACAAAGCCTTGGAGTAGCTGACAGTGCCAGCAAAACCTTCGGCCTTGGCCAGGTCCAGCTCTTTCCAGGCGGCGTCCAATTGCGAGCCACAGCTGTCGCGATACGCGGTTTTCCCGGCACAGCCAGCCAAGGCCAACACGATCACAGGCACACAGATCCAGGCTTTCATTGATGACACCTCAAATATACAAATTCAGTCGTAGCCTGTAGACGTTGCCTACAGGGAAAAGTGCCTTGTCCTTAGCCTGAAATCAGTAGTACCTATTGCCAGAGCATACCCGAGGCTGATCGCCAGCCTGGAAAAATATTGCGCGCTGTCAGCAAGGATTGAAGCAGGCCCCTTGATGGGTGCATTGTGGGCCCCTGTTTTGCGAAGGATCTGGCCATGAAGAAACGTGTTGCCTTAGTGCTGGGCTCCGGTGGGGCCAGGGGCTACGCCCATATCGGGGTGATCGAAGAAATCGAACGACGCGGCTATGACATCGCCTGTATCGCCGGCTGTTCCATGGGCGCCGTGGTGGGTGGAATCTACGCCGCCGGCAAGCTCGACGAGTACCGCAACTGGATCGAAAGCCTGGACTACCTCGACGTATTGCGCCTGGTAGATGTGAGCTTTCGCCTGGGAGCGATTCGCGGTGAGAAGGTGTTCGGGCAAATCCGCAAGATTGTCGGCGATATCAATATCGAGGAGCTGCGCATCCCCTACACTGCCGTCGCCACCGACCTCACCAACCAACAGGAGATCTGGTTCCAGGAAGGCTGCCTGCACCAGGCGATGCGCGCCTCGGCGGCCATCCCCAGCCTGTTCACACCGGTGATGCAGGGCAACCGCATGCTGGTGGACGGCGGCCTGCTCAACCCTCTGCCCATCGTTCCGGTGGTGTCGAGCCATTGCGACTTGATCATTGCGGTCAACCTCAATGCCACCAACCAGAAACACTACCAATTGCCGGTGATTCCGCGCCCGCCGGCGTTCAAGAGCCGCTTCAACAGCCTGGCCAAGTCACTGGGCTCCCACCTGCCATTTCGCCGCAAGCAGGCCGAGCAGTTGATGAAGCTGGAACAAGAAGCCTTGCAGGCCCAGGCCGCCGAAATCAACCCGTGGCTGGAGTCTGCCGAACCCGAAGCCCAGCAACCTGCCGCGGCGCCCGAGAAAGCCGGTGCACCGAAGTCGGCCACCGGCTCGTTCATCATCGACAACGTCGGGCCTGCCTCGTTGCTGGACCTGATCAACCAGAGTTTCGAGGTGATGCAAACCTCATTGGCACAGTACAAGATCGCTGGGTATCCGCCCGATGTGCTGATCAACGTGCCAAAGCGGGTGTGCCGCTTTTTCGAGTTCTATAAAGCGCCGGAATTGATCGCTTTGGGGCGGGAGATTGCCAGTGATACGTTGGATCGGTATGAGAGTGAGCAGAGTTGAGCGTGTAAGTGTTGCGGATGGCCTCATCGCGGGCAAGCCCGGCTCCCACAGGGAAATGCATTTCAGCTGTGGGAGCTGGCTTGCCTGCGATGGCGCCAGCACAGGCACCAAACGCTCAGGCACTTAGCAACCGATACCCCACCCCCGCCTCAGTCACGATAAACCGTGGCTGGGTCGGGTCATCCGCCAGCTTCTGGCGCAAGTGCCCCACCACGATCCGCAGGTAGTGGCTGTCCTCGGTATGGGTTGGCCCCCAGATGTCCTTGAGCAGTTGCTGTTGGGTAATCACCCGCCCCGGGTGGCGTGCCAACTGCGCCAGCACTGCGTATTCCTTGCGGGTCAGCGCCACTTCGGCACCGTCCAGCAAAACGCGGCGATAGGCCAGGTCGACCGTCAGCGGGCCAAAACTCAAGGCGGCTTCCTGGGCCTCTCCGGCCGGTGCCTGGCGCAACAGCGCACGCACACGGGCAAGAAACTCCTGGATGCCGAACGGTTTGGTCACGTAGTCATTGGCGCCACCGTCGAGGGCCTCGACCTTCTGACCTTCGCTGGCCCGCACCGACAGCACCAGCACCGGCACGCTCGACCACTCGCGAAACTCGCGCAGCACCTGTTGGCCGTCCATGTCGGGCAGGCCCAGGTCGAGTACCAGCAGATCCGGTTTGCTCAAGGCTGCTTGGGCCAGGCCTTCGTTGCCGGTGCCGGCTTCGATTACCTTATAGCCTTGGGAAGCCAGGCTGATGCGCAGGAATTTGCGGATCTGCGGTTCGTCATCAATGACAAGAATCGTCGCGGTCTGGCTCATGGTGTCTCATTAAAACCCATTAAAAAAATCACCCTCTGTAGGAGCGAGCTTGCTCGCGAAAAACCTCTAGGCAACGCGTGCATTCAGGAAGCCATCATTATCGTTAACGACCTTCGCGAGCAAGCTCGCTCCTACAAGGTTTACTCCAGGGCAGGCTGTGTGGGCAGCGGTAAAAACAAGGTGATGCAGGTGCCCCGCCCGTCAATGCCATCGGCCACGCTGATATGCCCACCGTGCGCACCCACCATGCCCTGGCAGATCGCCAAGCCGAGGCCGGTGCCCTGCCCGCCTCGATCACCGCGGGCAGCGGTGTAGAACATGTCGAAGATCTTCGCACGCTCCTCCTCGGGAATGCCTGGCCCTTCATCCGCTACGGCAAAAAACAACTGCTCATCCTGCACGCCCGCGCGCAACTGCAAGCGGCCCTGGGGCGGCGAAAACCGTGCGGCGTTTTCCAGCACATTGACCAGGGCCTGCTCAATCAGCGCCGCATGCACATACAACAAGGGCAGTTCCGGCGGCACATCGGTGCTCATCTGCAACGGCGCCAGCACGGCGCGCAATCGCCCAAGGGCACTGCCGACAATATCGCCGGGCGACACCCAATCGCGTGCCAGTTTCAGCGCACCGTGGCCCAGGCGTGTCATGTCCAGCAGATTCTGGATATAACGGTCGAGGCGCTCGGCCTCATCGCGAGTGCCTTCGAGCAATTCGCGGCGATCCTCCAGGGGGATGGCTTCACCCAGGGCCAGCAGGCTGTCGATGCTGCCGCGCATGGAGGTCAATGGCGTGCGCAAGTCGTGGGACACCGACGCGAGCAAAGCGCTGCGCAGTTGTTCGGTTTCGCCGTGCAGGCGCGCCGATTCCAACTCCTGCCCCAATTGTGCCCGCGCCAGTGCCTGGGCCAGCGGTTGGCTCAACGCGGTGAGCAAGCGTCGACGTTGCCCGCTCAATTCCAGGCCAGGCTTGGCACTGACACCCAGCAACCCCAAGGGCCCCTCTTCACCCGACAGCGGCCACCACCACCAACGCCCAAACGGCAAGGTGCCGGTGCCCATGCCGGCCGGCTGATCATGCTGCCAGGCCCAATCGGCGGCGGCGCGTTCAGCTTCGGTGAGGGTCAACGGGCCACCGGTCTCGACCTTCCAGCCGCCCTGTCCATCGCGATTGACCAGGCACAGATCGAGCTCGTTCCAACCTTGCAGATGGTGGGCGGCGGCACTGATGACAGCTTGGCGGTCGGTGGCAGCGGTGAGCTTGCGCGACAGGTCGAGCAGTTCGCTGGTTTCTTCCTGGGTATCGCGCAACGCCTGCAGCTGGCGGCGCTGGCGTGCGGCGAGGTTGCCGGTCAACGCTGCCATCAACAGGAAGAACAACAGGGTCAACACGTCTTCTTCGCGCTGGATGGCGAAGGAAAAATTCGGCGGAATAAACAGAAAATCGTAAGTCAAAAACGACAGTGCCGCACACACCAGGGACGGCCCCAGGCTGCTGCGCACCGCCACCAACAGCACGGCGGCAAGAAACACCAGCGAGATGTTCGGCAGCGCCAACGCACTGGACACGGCCCAGGCCACTGCGGCAGCGGCGAGGGTCGCCACCACCGCCAAGGCGTAATCGAACCACACCAACCCGCGCATCTCCGGCAGGCGTGGCGGTGCAGGCATGTCATCGCTGTCGAGGACGTTGATTTCCAAGCCGCGGGCATTGCGCAACAGGCGTGCCGCCAAGCCGCCACCGAACAGGCGCCGCCGCCAGCGCATCCGTGACTGCCCCACCAGCACTAAACTGGCACGGCGTTCGGCGGCGTGCTGGATGAGGGTCTTGGCCACTTCCCCGGCGCGCAGCAACACCACTTCCCCGCCCAGCCGCTCTGCCAGTTGCTGGGCGTTTTGCAGGCGCAGGCGCGATTGCTCATCCCGCGCACGGCCGTTGTCGATGTGCACCAGGCTCCAGGGCAAATGCCGACGCTGGGCCACGCGGCAGGCATGGCGCACCAGTCGTTCGGCTTGCGCATCGCCATCCACACCGACCAACAGGCGCCCACGCACTGCCGGCGCGGCCTGACCGAGTTGGCGGTAGCCCTGGGCCAGGTCATCGTCGACGTGGGCGGCGGCAGTTTGCATGGCCAGCTCGCGCAGGGCCATGAGGTTGGTCTGGGTGAAAAACGCATCGATGGCCGCACGCGCCTGCTCCGGCACATACACCTTGCCGTCACGCAGACGCTCAAGCAGCTCGCGGGATGGCAAGTCGATCAGCAGCAGTTCGTCGGCCTCTTGCAGCACCCAGTCCGGCAAGGTTTCGCGCACTTGCACGCCAGTGATGCCACGCACCTGGTCATTGAGGCTTTCCAGGTGCTGGACGTTGACCGTAGTGAACACGTTGATGCCGGCGGCGAGCAGTTCCTGGATGTCTTGCCAGCGTTTTTCATGACGACTGCCGGGAGCGTTGCTGTGGGCCAGTTCGTCCACCAGCACCAGCTTGGGCTTGGCGGCGAGCAGGCCGTCGAGGTCCATTTCTTCGAGCATCACGCCACGGTATTCGCTACGCAACAGCGGTTGTTGCGGCAGGCCGCTGAGCAAGGCTTCGGTCTCGGCGCGGCCGTGGGTTTCAACCACCCCAGCGATCAGGCGCACGCCCTGGCGCAGTTGGGTATGGGCCGCCTGGAGCATGGCGTAGGTCTTGCCCACACCGGGCGCGGCGCCAAGGAAGACTTTGAGCCGGCCACGGCCGTCCCGGGGCAGATCGGCTAACAGGGCATCGGCGCGGCCGGCGTCGCTCATGCTCGGGGGTTCCTTCAGGTATTGATAGAGACTCTTCAAGGCCGCCATCGCGGGCAAGCCCGGCTCCCACAGTGGAATGCATTCCAAATGTGGGAGCCGGGCTTGCCCGCGATGGCGATCGCCTGGCTTACAACGCTTCCAAAGCCATGTTGAGGGCCAGGACGTTTACTACGGGCGGGCCTACCAGAGGGCTTTCGATGTGCTCATCCAGCAACCGCTGCAAGGTCGACACCGGCACATTTCGCGCCGCCGCCACTCGCGCCAGTTGATAGGCAATCGCCTGCGGTGGCAAGTGTGGATCAAGGCCGCTGCCGGAGGTTGTCAGCGAGGCCAGTGGCACCGGGCCCTGGCCAGGCACTGACTGTTTGCCGGCATCCTCGAATATGCGTGTCGCCAAGGCCGGATTGCTCGGGCCCAGGTTACTGGCACTGCTGGACACTGTGGCAAAAGCACCGGCTGACGGGCGTGGGTGAAACCAGCTGTCGCCGGTAAAGTCCTGGGCGATCAGACTGGAGCCGCGCACCTTGCCGCTGGCGTCGCGCACCAGGCTGCCATTGGCTTGATCGGGGAAGGCCACTTGGGCCACGCCAGTGACTACCAGCGGGTAGGCCACGCCGGTGATCAGGGTCATGAGTACCAGCAGGCTCAGGGCTGGGCGGATGATGTTGGACATTTCAGACTCCTCAATTCAGTGGTGCGGTGGGACGCGGAGCGTCCGGGGTGGCATTCCCACGCGGAGCGTGGGAACGATCAGCGGAGCGTGGGAACGATCAGCGGAGCGTGGGAACGATCAGCGGCCAGGTCAAACCAGGTGCAGCGCGGTCAGCAACATGTCGATGGCCTTGATCCCCACGAACGGCACCAACAGTCCGCCCAGCCCGTAGATCAGCAGATTGCGCCGCAACAACGCCGCCGCACTCGCGGCCTGCACGCGCACGCCGCGCAGGGCCAACGGGATCAGCACCACGATAATCAGCGCGTTGAACACGATAGCCGAGAGGATCGCGCTCTGTGGGCTCTGCAAGTGCATGATGTTGAGCACGCCCAGTTGCGGGTAGATCGAGGCGAACAGCGCCGGCAGGATCGCGAAGTACTTGGCCACGTCGTTGGCGATGGAAAAGGTCGTCAGCGCGCCGCGAGTCACCAGCAACTCCTTGCCGATCTGCACCACGTCCAGCAGCTTGGTCGGGTCGCTGTCGAGGTCGACCATGTTGGCGGCTTCGCGCGCGGCCTGGGTGCCGTCGTTCATCGCCATGCCGACGTCAGCCTGGGCCAGCGCCGGGGCGTCGTTGGCGCCGTCGCCGCACATGGCAACCAGGCGACCATCGTTCTGCTCATGGCGAATACGCGCGAGTTTCTTCTCTGGCGTGGCTTCGGCCAGCACATCGTCCACACCCGCTTCAGCGGCAATCGCGGCGGCGGTCAGCGGGTTGTCGCCAGTGACCATCACGGTGCGAATCCCCAACTTGCGCAACTCGGCAAAACGCTCACGAATACCTGGCTTGACCACGTCTTTGAGATGGATCGCCCCCAGTAACTTGCCATCGGCGCACACCAGCAAGGGCGTGCCGCCGCTTTGGGCGATCTTGTCGATTTCCCGCGACAACGCAGGCAGCAGGTCGCTACGTTGCTGGCCGATAAACGCCAGCAGCGAGTCCACCGCGCCTTTACGGAACACACGGCCCTGATAGTCGACACCGGACAAACGGGTCTCGGCGCTGAAGGGCACGGCGGTCAACGCATCCAGGCTCGGCTCGGCCTGGGGGTGCAAGGCGCGCAGGTATTCAACGATGGACTTGCCTTCCGCCGTGTCATCGGCCAGGGACGCCAGCAACGCGCCTTCGGCCAATTCGCGGCCACTGACACCAGGTGCAGCGACCACGGCCGAGCAACGACGGTTGCCGAAGGTGATGGTGCCGGTCTTGTCCAGCAGCAACACATGCACATCCCCCGCCGCTTCTACCGCGCGGCCAGACTTGGCGATCACGTTGAGGCGCACCAGGCGGTCCATGCCGGCAATCCCGATGGCCGACAACAAGCCGCCAATGGTGGTAGGAATCAGCGTCACCAGCAGTGCGACCAGGAACACCAGAGGCAAGCTGCCATTGGCAAAGTGGGCGAACGGCTGCAGGGTCACGACCACCAGCAGAAAGATCAGGGTCAGGCCGATCAGCAGGATATCCAGCGCGACTTCGTTGGGGGTTTTCTGGCGTTTGGCGCCTTCCACCAGGGCGATCATGCGGTCCAGGGTGGACTCGCCCGGGTTGGCGGTGATGCGGATGAGCAGCCAGTCCGACACCAGCCGCGTGTTGCCGGTGACGGCCGAACGGTCGCCGCCAGACTCGCGGATCACCGGGGCGGATTCGCCGGTGATCGCAGCTTCGTTGACTGCCGCAATCCCTTCGACGACCTCGCCGTCACCGGGGATCATTTCCCCGGCGGCAACACGAACTACATCGCCTTTGCGCAGGCTGGTGGCCGGCACCACCTTGAAGCTGCCATCGGCTTCCTGGCGTCGGGCGCTCAAGCCTTCGCTGCCAGCCTTGAGGCTGTCGGCGCGGGCCTTTCCGCGGCCTTCGGCCAGGGCTTCGGCGAAGTTGGCGAACAGCACGGTGAACCACAGCCACACGGCGATTTGCACCGCTACAAAAGTGGGCACGGTGGTGTCGGGCACGAAGCACAACACGGTGGTGAGGATGGCGGTCAGTTCGACCACCAGCATCACTGGCGAGCGTTGCAGTTGGCGTGGGTCCAGCTTGATGAACGCCTGGACCAGCGCCGGGCGCCACAGGGCCGAGATGGCGGTTTTGGCAGGCTCCTGGCGTTTGACCGGGGCCGCGTTTTTTGCAGGCATATTCATTTTCATATCCCTTAACTAGAAGCCCATGCTCAAGTGTTCAGCGATGGGGCCCAACGCCAGCGTCGGCAGGAAAGTCAGGCCGCCCACCAACAAAATGGTCACGGTCAACAAGGTCACGAACAGCGCGCCATGGGTGGGGAAGCTGTTCTGGCCAATCGGTGCGGCCTTCTTCATCGCCAGGCTGCCGGCCAGGGCCAGTACCGGGAGGATGTAGCCAAAGCGGCCGATCAACATGCCCAGGCCGAGCATCAGGTTATGGAATGGGGTATTGGCGCCGAGGCCGGCAAACGCCGAACCGTTGTTGGCACTGGCCGAGGTATAGGCGTAGAGCAACTGGCTGAAGCCATGGGGGCCAGGGTTGCTGATGGCACCTGCCGGGCCGGGCAGGCTGGCGGCGATGGCACTCAAGACCAATACGCCGACCGGCATAACCAGCAGAGTCACCACCAGCAATTGCACTTCCTTGGCCTGGAGTTTCTTGCCCAGGTATTCGGGGGTGCGGCCGATCATCAAGCCGGCGAGGAACACCGCGATCAACACGTTGAGCAACATGCCGTACATACCGGCACCCACGCCGCCGAAGATCACTTCGCCGACCATCATGTTGACCAGCGCGACCATCCCACTCAGGGGGCTGAGGCTGTCCTGCATGCCATTGACCGAACCGTTGGACGCCGCAGTGGTGGTCACCGACCACAGCACGGTACCGGTGGTGCCGAAGCGTGTTTCCTTGCCTTCCAACGGTGCGGTTTGCTCCACCGCCGGGTTGTTCAGGGTTGGATTGGGCTGGTACTCGGACCACAGCGACGTCGCGCCGCCGATCAAGAACAACGCCAGCATGCACGCGAGGATCGCCCGGCTCTGACGCAGGTCTTTGACGTAATGGCCGAAGGTAAACACCAACGCTACCGGGATCAGGATGATCGAGGCCACTTCAAACAGGTTGGCCCAGGCTGTCGGGTCTTCAAACGGATGCGCCGAGTTCACGCCGAAGAAGCCACCGCCGTTGGTGCCCAGTTGCTTGATCGCAATCTGGCTGGCGGCCGGCCCCAGCGGAATTACCTGGTCCACGCCCTGCAGCGTGATGGCATCCACATAGTGAGCGAAGGTTTGCGGCACGCCCTGCCATACCAGGAACAGTGCGAGCACCAGGCACAACGGCAGCAGGCCGTAGAGGGTGGCGCGGGTCATGTCGACCCAGAAGTTGCCCAGGGTCTGGGCAGATTTGCGCCCGATCCCACGGCACAAGGCGACCAGGACGGCGAGACCGGTCGCCGCACTGACGAAGTTCTGCACCGTGAGGCCGGCCATCTGACTTAGATAACTTAGGGACGCTTCGCCGCTGTAGTTCTGCCAGTTGGTATTGGTCATGAAGCTGACGGCGGTGTTGAACGCCAGGGTCCATTCCTGGCCCGGCAGTTTTTGCGGGTTCAGTGGCAGGGAGCCCTGGAATAACAGGATCGAGAACAACAACAAGAAGCCTGCCAGGTTGAATGCGAGCAAGGCCAGCATGTATTTCTGCCAGCTCTGCTCCTGCTGCGCATCCACGCCCGAGAGGCGATAACAGGCTTTCTCGACAGGCCCCAGTACCGGGGTGAGCCAAGTGCGCTGGCCTTCCATCACCTTGTAGTAGAACCGCCCCAAAAACGGTGCCGGCACCAGTACCACGGCGAAGAAGGCGATGATCAGCCAATAGTCATAACTGTGCATAGCCCGCTCCTAGTTCCGATCCGCGCGTAACAGCGCAACCAGCAGATAAATGAACAGCGCCACGGCCAATAGCAGTGACACTCCGTCCAGAACGCTCATGGAAATTTCCCCGTCTTGCGGCGATTGCCGCGTGTGGGGGCATTGTCCGCAGGAGCGGTGTAAAGGAACGAGAGCGAGGCGCCGGGTGGGGCGTAAAGATGGCGTAAAGAGTGGGTTTATGCAGGGTTTACAGCGGGGTTTGCCGTGGCTGGGGGGCCTCTTCGCGGGCAAGCCCGGCTCCCACTTTCGACTGCGTTCTTTCAGTTAAAACTCGGTCAAGTGTGGGAGCGGGCTTGCCCGCGAAAGCGCCCGCCAAGTCACCACCGCACTTATGTGGTGCAACTCATGCCGCATTCAAACGCCAAACCGTCCCTTCGGCGACATAGGCATTGCTTTACGACATAGTTCTGAGGCTTGGCATAGCCACTGCAACACCTTGAATCATTCCAAACAGTTCAAGGAGCGCAGCACAATGAACACACAACTCAAACCCACATTGGGTACCTTGCATCTATGGGGCATTGCCGTGGGGCTGGTGATCTCCGGCGAGTATTTCGGCTGGAGCTACGGCTGGGGCGTCGCCGGTACCTTGGGCTTTCTGGTGACCTCGTTGATGGTCGCCGCGATGTACACCTGCTTCATCTTCAGCTTCACCGAACTGACCACTGCGATTCCCCACGCAGGAGGCCCCTTTGCCTACAGCCGTCGCGCCTTCGGTGAGAAAGGCGGCTTGATTGCCGGCCTGGCCACCTTGATCGAGTTCGTCTTCGCCCCGCCCGCGATTGCCCTGGCCATTGGTGCGTACCTGAACGTGCAGTTCCCGGCACTCGACCCCAAGCACGCCGCCGTCGGCGCTTATATCGTGTTCATGGGCCTGAATATCCTCGGGGTGAAACTCGCCGCCACCTTTGAGTTGGTCGTCTGCGTGCTCGCCGTCGCCGAACTGCTGGTGTTCATGGGGGTGGTCGCCCCTGCGTTCAGCTTCAGCCACTTCGCCCTCAACGGCTGGGCCGGTTCCGACACCTTCGGCGCCCCGGCGATTGCCGGGATGTTTGCCGCCATTCCCTTCGCCATCTGGTTCTTCCTCGCCATTGAAGGCGCTGCCATGGCCGCCGAAGAAGCCAAGGACCCCAAGCGCACCATTCCGAAGGCCTACATCAGCGGCATCCTCACCCTGGTGATCCTGGCCATGGGCGTGATGTTCTTCGCCGGTGGTGTGGGTGACTGGCGCACCCTCTCGAACATCAACGACCCACTGCCCCAGGCGATGAAAACCGTGGTGGGCGACAGCTCCGGCTGGCTGCACATGCTGGTATGGATTGGCCTGTTCGGCCTGGTGGCAAGCTTCCACGGCATCATCCTCGGCTACTCGCGCCAGTTCTTCGCCCTGGCCCGTGCCGGTTACCTGCCGCCCTTCCTGGCCAAACTGTCGCGCTTCCAGACGCCGCACCGCGCCATCCTCGCCGGCGGCGTGGTGGGTATCGCCGCCATCTACAGCGACGGCCTGATCAACCTGGGCGGCATGACCCTGACCGCCGCGATGATTACCATGGCGGTGTTCGGTGCCATCGTCATGTACATCATGAGCATGCTCAGCCTGTTCAAACTGCGTAAGACCGAGCCGTTGCTGGAACGCACCTTCCGCGCGCCGGGTTACCCCATCGTGCCAGGCATTGCGCTGGTGCTGGCGGTGGTATGCCTGGTGGCGATGGCCTGGTTCAATGCGTTGATCGGGCTTATCTTCCTGGGTTTTATGGCAGTGGGCTTCATCTACTTCCAGCTGACCGCACAAGACCGTGTCGATGCGCCGGCAGATGCGATGTTGACCGGACAATAGCGCCTATGAGGCAGAACGGGCCTACACTGAACTACTCAGAAAGCCCGTGACTCAAAGCAGTCATTACCGTGGGAAGCTTTCCCACGGACATCTGCCTCAAGGAGAGCCTTATGCCGTGGTATGCATGGTTGATTATGGTAGTAGCGATCGGGTCGATCGTCGGTGGCCTGATGATGCTGCGTGACAGCGCCAACAAAGTCGAACTCACCGACGAACAACGCAAACGCGTGGCCGAGCGAAATGCGCAGGCGGACGCCAAGGATGCGCAAGACAGATAAAACGCGTGTAACCCCGTGGCGAGGGAGCTTGCTCCCGCTGGGCTGCGAAGCAGCCCCCCCTACTCCCAATCCGCCTTGGCAATATGCAACCCATGTTGCCCCTTGTAGGCCGCACGCTCCGGCTGGCTCCAGCCACTGAGCAACTCATCCTCCAGCCTATAGATCTCAACCCCTAACGGACGACAAACCGTCAACGGGTCCTGCGCCTCCGGCCCCCACATCGGCAGCGACAGATCCCCGCCAGGGCACGTCGACAGCGCACACAGCAGATCAATCTCGGCAAAGAACTCCAGGTAATCGCCCTTCTGCGCCGGACAGGCCTTCATAAAGTACATGTCATCGTGATTGAGCCCGGTGCACTGGAAAATATTCAACACGTCATGCACATCGAACTCCGTCAGCCCATGGGGCAATACCGCACGGGTCAGGTTCGAGTGGCAATGGTGATGAAAGTCCTCCCCCGTCAGCATACGGTTCACATAGGGGTCGCACCGCGTGCCCAACAAATCATGCAAACGCCCACCGTGTTCATCAATGCCGTAGCTGGCCAGGCTGTCATCGGTGATCGTGACCAAGGGCCGTAGAAAAGGCAGGTTCGACCACAACCGATCATGGGTGCTGACATGGGCGCCTTGAAGCTGCCGGGTGCGCGCGGCCCACAAACGTTCGCGTGGGTCGTTGGCGTTCCACACATTGAAATCCCCCACCTGCGGGCCCACCGGCGTGGTCACACGAAACACATGCCCGGCCGGCACCTTCCACGCCCTCCCCGTGCGGATCGGCACCTCGAATTGTTCGATCAACCTGCGCTGGGTTTTCTGATCACGAATGCGCTCATAGAACGCCGTATCCACCTGCAACGCCGAACCTTTGCTGACCTGGTACGCGGCGGGATAGTCTTTGTACATGGGGCACTCCTCCATCAAGGGTGATCAAACAGGGCGAGGGAAAGGCGTTCCGAATCGTCCAGGTACAGGCTCATCGCCTCGCTGGCGGCCTGGGTTTGGTTGCGGGTTAGCAGTGTGTATATCTCATGGTCGCGCTCCAGCCAGGGTGACTGGAACCGCTGCTCATCCGGCGCGGCGCAGAACGCCAGGCGCAATTGGGCAATCACCTGGGCGAAGAACTCGTCGAACAACGGGCTGCCCATCAACGCGACGATCTGTTGGTGAAACATAAGACTGTGGGTGGCCACCGCTCGCCAGTCTTCGCGCTCCCGGGCCAGGGTGGTGGCGTCGATGGCGTTTTGCATACGGCCTGATTGAGCGTCCGTCAGCGGGCCGCTTTGGGCAATCGCCTGTAATTCCAGGGTGCGGCGGACTACGAAGAGGTCACGCACTTCTGCTCGCTCCAAGCGCCGAACCATGACGCCCTTGTTGCGGACATAGCGGGTAAGGCCCTCCTGGCCCAGACGATGCAGCGCCTCGCGAATCGTATTGCGGGATGCGTTGTAGGCTTTGACCAGGTCGGCCTCGATCAGCGGCATGCCTGGCAACAGCCGGCCGCCGATGATGTCGGCGCGCAGTTCCAGGGCGATCTGGTCGGCTAAGGATAGGGTGAGTGGCATTGTTACCTCGAGATTGTTGAACAATCACTGAGGAAGAGGTAACCACGTTTCGTGCCAATGCTGCCTGCGAAGGGAAATCGCAAGGCCGGATAAAGGAAAGGCCGGTCATTAACCGGCCCTCCGCGCTGTTTTCAGATCCTCAATTAATCACCAACCTGTCGCGATTTTTCTCCAGCAGTGCCTTGCCGATGCCTTTTACTTCGAGCAACTCATCCACCGCAGTGAACGGGCCGTTGCTTTCGCGATAGGCGATGATTGCCTTCGCCTTGGAAGAGCCGATACCGAACAGATCGCGACGCAGGGTTTCGGCGTCGGCGGCGTTGAGGTTGACCTTGGCGGATTGCTCGGTCTTGGTCATCTGGGTGGAGATCGGGGTTGGGGACTCTGGCTTGATGGACGGCGCAGCGGTGGTGGCGACAGAGAGGCTGGTGAGGAAGGCGAAGATGAGGGAGGAAATGTAGAGGTTTTGCATTGGTGACGCTCCATGACATCGGTGAGGGAAAAGCAGCTTTTCCGAAGCTGCTTTTCTAACTTAGGCGAATGTTGGAGCATGTCAAAAGCCCGTGAGTAACAGAGTATGAATGACGCCTAATAGATGATTTTCACAACGGTTCATGGCCCAATGATAAAGTTGCACCTGATTGTGAGACTCTGACCAAGGACTGCACGGTGAAAAAGCAATATTTAAACCTGATCGGATTGGCACTTTTCATCCTGTCGATGGTATCGGTTTTCTCGTTTTATCCCGGTGCGATGACATGGGACAGCATGGAGCAGCTCAGACAAGCGAGAGCCGGAGAATACAGCGATTGGCAACCGCCCACGATGGCTTACGTATGGAGTTGGTTATTGCCCTTTACAGATGGTCCGGGAGGGATGTTCCTATTGCAGTGCAGTCTGCTATGGGCAACCGCGCTGATTTTATATAAAGCTTGCATTAGAGAGGAATACTCCTATGGCATGCTTTTCTTGCTGATTCCTATTGCCCCATGGATCATGAACTTCGAATTTACCCTCTGGAAAGATGTGGCCATGGCTTACTCCTGGGGCTTGGCTACTGCAATCTGCTTATATTATAGAGATTGTCAAAAATTCCCCAAGGCTGCTGCGCTGCTTGTCTCAGTATTATTTTTGTACGGCGCGCTAGTGCGAACCAACTCTTTAAGCGCCGGGATCTTTCTGCTGCCATTCTTGATCAACTCAATTTTAAAAATCCATACCATCAAGAGCACAATATTTTTTATATTCATCAGTGGCGCGATAATTGGTCTGGCGCATTTATGCGTTACCCCCTTGATTGGGGCGAAAAAAGCCAATTCAGTTAGTTATGTGATGTTCGATGATATCGTTGCACTCAAGGTCAGAGGCGTCGAAGTGCCTGTAAGCTTTTTGAGTCCAGACGACATGAATGCCATCAAACAGTGTGAGTACCTGAATGTTCATGAAGTGGGCGCCGCCTTTTGTCTGAGCAATGAAAAATTCACCGATATCACCCAAGCGCATTACCAGGAACTCAAAGAAGCGTGGACCCGGTATGTACCGCGGAATATTCTGACGTATGGAGAATTCCGATTGAATGCTTTTTTGAATTTCATACGCTCGCCCTCCCTCCCTCCTTATTACCCTACTGAATTTCGTGTCATGAATCAGCCGTATGAGCCCAATGCAGGAACCAGATCGGTCTCGTCGATAGAAAAACTTACCGCTGGTTACGTTACAACCTCGATAGAAATACTTCCCGAGCTCTTCAAACCTTATAGCTGGCTTATCATATCCATACTATTGATTGGCGCATTTCAACTCAGCCGACAGTGCAGGGCACATTCACTCTGGCTTTTACCCATGTCGGGGCTTTCCTACACGACAAGCTATCTACTCATCACACCAGCCAGCGATCTGCGGTACGCCTACTGGATGATTTTTATAGCCACTCTTTCAATCGTTCTATTCATAAATATCCACTTTAAAAAACCGGCCACATCCAGTTGAGTCGAAAGCTGAACTTCCCCTCGGCCCACGATATTTCTTGCAACAGAGCTAAGGAGCGCTGCCGGTATAGCCTGCGGCAGCCCCGATTCGAGAACGAGTGCTCATCCAAGCCAAAAGCTCTCTTCACGTACCCATCGTGAAGGCTTCAGCACGAGCACGGATCCGGTAGGGTCGGTGAAGGCTAGCGACTCATAGCGTCAAACCACATCGAGGTCGACATACCTCGTGATCGAACGGCCTGCACGTAGGACAGATACCATCCTCATATGATTTAATACGTCACTACTTAGACCGAATTCAGCGTTCGGTAGTGTTTCCAGGACAAATGCAGATAACTCTGCCTGAACCAAAAAACCAAAAAAATGGACAGTTAGTGATGCAAAATTATCAGACTCACGGAATTGGCATTGTTAATATTGGTAAAAACTGCTCGATAGGCAATAACGTAAAATTCATCTTCAAGACCAACAGAACGCTAACCCTGGGCGACTATGTCACCTTGGGCGATGGGGTAAAAGTCATCATTGAAGACGGTGATGTATCGATTGATGATTGGACCACCCTACACTCGGACTGCCTTGTATTAAGTACAAAGGGTGTATCGATAGGACAACACTGCTGGTTTGGCCAAAACTGTGTGATTGATGGCACAGGCGGCCTGACGATCGGCAATGGCGTTAGAGTCGGCATGTATTCGCAAATTTGGACGCACATAGCCGCAGGTGAACAGATTGAAGGCTGTCTCTTCTACTCCGCCGACCCGGTAGTCATCCAGGACAATGTCTGGTTAGTGGGCTCATGCACTGTCGGCTCTGGTGTCACGATTGGTAAGAGGGCCGTGTGTCTCAGCGGCTCGAACATTATCAAGTCAGTGCCAGAAAATGTCACGGTTGCCGGCGCCCCCGCCAAAGTCAAAGAGCATATCAATGCTTACACGCACAAGTCGCTGGATGAGAAATTTGAAATGCTTCGCGGTTGGATCAAGGACTTCTGCGATGAATCCAACCATGCTTTCGCGTTCAAAAACGAAGACAACGAAAAGCTGACAATTCATTCAACCAGCGACTTGAACGACCAGATAATTATGTTCAAGTACACTGAAAGCTACAGCGCTGCGGCTAATCAAGAATTCAAATCCAAAGCGTGCATCGAAACCAAAACCTACACCAAAGGATTTACGCTATCCGAAGAAAGGGTGATGCGTTACCTGTCCGGCAACAAAGCACGTTTTCTAAGGGATTAACTAAAGCCGGCGTGCTTATCACCGTCCAGTGATAAGCACCGGCTTCACCCCGACACAGACCACCGAGCCAGCCACATAAACGTTACATTCCGATTCGTCCTCATCAGGCGAACTGCCCACATGAAAAAACCATGGCATATCGGCCTGCTAACGCGGATTGTAATTGCCAAAACATGACTTAAACAATATCGTCAAGACAGACAGATTCCCCCTAACACTGCTAATTTTTGTCGGTACTTCACCCTTAGGGTATCGCCGCACGGTAGGCAACTCAGCACAACGATATCCCAACCTTGGGGCCCGACATGACAGGTAAGCGAGTAATTCATACGTGATAAAGACATCACGGAACACAGCCAACCTGGAATCCAATAGCATTTTCCGGCTATACGCCCGAAAGCCCTGAGTCGTGTCAGTCCACTTGAACCCCGAGAACATGCTCAACATCGGAGCATGGATAAAGCGGATGGCAAAGTCTCTTGATTTGGGGGTATTTTCAGCCACGCCCCCTGCAACGAATCGCGAAGCTTGTACAAAATCAACGCCCTGCTCCAGCGCTGCTATAAAGCGCGGAATGGCTTCTGGATCATCTTTATCATTACCATCGATGGTAACGATGCCCTCATAACCCTGATCGAGCGCAAAGGAGTAGGCGCAACGAAGCTGTGCACTAAGTTTTCCTGCTGCTGTCTTGACCAATAGCCCCCGCACGCCAAGCGGCTTCAACTCGTGCAACTTCAGGGAACCGTCCGTGGTGCCGCCATCGACAATGATGATGTCAGCAATATTCTCGACGTGAAGTACGGACATCCTCGCGAGTAAATTTTTAATTCGTTCACCTTCGTTAATGACAGGGATTACGACGCACCAGGAGTGTTGGCGTCCAAGCCAGAGTGGGGTGTCATGCGCTGGCACTTCCCATGTTGCGCGAACGGCAGCAATATCCGAAAGGATCATTTGGGTTTCCATCAAGTCACGCGAGCTGTGATCAGCCCGACGCCGGCGATTATCAGTACGATTCCGACCGCTGTGGTCCAGTGGAAGGATTCACGAAAAAAAACAACCGAAAACACAGCAACGGTCGCAATCGCTCCAGCCGTCAGGACCGGGTGGGCAACATTCATCGGGAGCCGCGCCAATGCCGCTGCGTAAAGAACAAAGGCCCCACCATACAAACCGAGCCCTAGCCAAAATGGCCAATTACTCAACGCGCTCATGGGGTCGCTGGGGGACGGAAACTTACGTGGTGGAGTCATGGCCATCTTCACCAATACGCTTGCTGACGCATTGCAGAGAATACCAAGAATGAGAATGAGCCATTTCATATTCATACACTGACCCCACGGTAACGAAGAGTGGCTACCTGGATAGCGCGTTTAATCGACTCTAAATGTGGCTCATTCCCAGTTGCTACCATTTCGATGGACACGAGATGAGCCGGCAGGTAGCGCCCCAGTGCAGCGGCCATTGCCACATGGTCAGTACTGCCATCGCCCAAGGGTAAAAGATTCGGCTCGCTGGCATGCACATGCCCAATCAATTGAGCACAATCTGCCAGGACTTCCAGCGGATCTTCCTGGTTAATCGCGAGTGCGCCTGTGTCAAATTGCATACGAATAGAAGGATGCGCAACAGCACGAACCACTCTGGCAGTCTCAACACTGGTGGTCATAAAGTTCGCGCCGTAACACGCAGGGTTGGGTTCCAGGCAGAGTGTCACGCCGCACGCCTGAGCGAGATCGCCCAACTCACGAAAAAAGGGAATCGCAATGTCCAGCGCCTCTTGATCATTCAGCCCACTGCGATCCCGATTCTTCGGTGAGCCAAAAACTATTCGCGTCCCGCCCAAGCCTGCACCGATTCGACATATTGCGGCCAAGTGTGTAAGCAGATCCGCCCGGCTCCGAGCACTACCAAAGATATTCAGCCCCTTCGTACCAAACAACAGCGCCTGCATACCGGTGATTTCGACTCCTCGCTCAGCCCACCAAGCTTTGACTTGAGCGATATCTTCCCCTGTCGCTTTGGTAAGTTCAGGAAAATACTTTCCAGGGGCAATATCTATCGCATCCACCGAGAACTGCTGAAGCAAGGCAGCGACGGCCTCATCCTCGCAAATGTCCCACGCAATGTTGGATATAGCCAACCTCATGCCTTCAACCCTGTTTCAGGTTTAATCGTGCGGGACTCAGACTGCGCGTATGCCCTGACCGCCAGGATTGTTTCGCGAACACTATTTTGATAGAAGCCAGCAGAATCGAATACGTGAGCGTATTTGGTACGCAAGTCATACGACGCAGGCGAATGGCTCAAGGTATTGGTAAAAGGCAGACCAAAACCTTGCAGCGAGATCTGCTCCACACTGACGGGTGCCGCCGTCAGGTGGACCAACTTGAGCTTGGCATCAAGCGCTGTTTGGATGTCATGCCAGAGGTTAACCATGGGATAAAATTGGAAAACGCCACGGCTGTCAATTGTGTGAAGGTTGTTGTCATTCAAAAAATCAAAAATCACGTTCTTACGTAGCCCCGGGCCTACGAGTCCCGGCAAACGCACAACAAGACAATTCGAAAAATATTTCTCAACAAATATTTCCAATTTCCGGCGATGCAAACCGTAAGCGTGCAAACCTGATTCATCTACAGAGGCATCCTCATCGACCCCTATAGGGTGCTTGAAAACATCTACCGTACTAATCAAAATAAAGGTCTTGCATTTTATGGTTTTAAGATGACCAATCAATGTCTCAATTTTCTTGAGGTCATCTTCAGGTTCCCGGTTAGCGAGCCATTTTTGCGCGGAGGCAGCCGCACACACGACGGTATCGAATGACTGATGATCGATGTCACCGATATTCGTTGAGCGGTACAACGACGCGAAGGCAGTTTGCTTGAGGAGTGTGCCCCCTACATACCCAGAATATCCAATTAGCGCGCTACGCATCCGTACCTCCAGACATCGACGTGGTTTGATCGCTGCCGGTGAAGAAACTCTCAGCATCCAGCTTTTCAAGCACGTCATAAATATTGTCGATTTTACCACCCAGCACTGAGTAGGCGCCTGGCAAACCGGTGTGTTTCTCAAATAGAATCGGCCTTCCGTCGTCGCCTTCATTCTTCAGCAAAACGGTTTTAACCTCAAATAATGAGTCAACATGTTTGGCTTTTAACACTTCAGGGATATAGCGACCTACGTCCCTGAGCATCTTATCAACGCGCGTGGCACGATCATATTGGCCAAGTTTCTGATAAGGATCTAGCCCTTGCAGATCATTCCAATGAAGGTGCGGTGTATAGCGCACATGAGACAATGTATGGAGCCCACGTGCGGGAAACGGCATCATAGAAAAGAACGGACCGTCCATGACTGTAACACCCACATTTTCAAGTGCGGGCGGCATCTGGAGCAGGGCCATTTCTGTAATCTCTTGTTTTAGGCCTAAACCGACGCCTGGAAAGTCTCCGCCAAATTGGTTTAGCCCGCTATAGGTACAGTTGAATACATAGCGGCAGGAAAAGGCTTGCTGCTCTCCCTGCGCCAGGTCGACTACCACCTCCAGTGGTGCCAGCCGCCCCTTTGAAATAGCCACGACGCGGGTTTGATAGTGAACCTGCACACCACTCTCTTTAAGTTCTCGCGAAGCCCAAATGGAAAGTTGCGAGGTGTCAAATGCGCACTCATTGACCCAATATACTTGCTCAATCAATCGAGGTTCAAACAACGCACGTAAAGAAGGCTCAGCCGGTTTGATCCCTGCACCGATCTCTCGGCAAAACCGTTCAAACTGTTTAGCCGTAACTTTGGAGTTGCGTCGGGCAATAGCATAGAGCTTGGTGAAGTCTTGCTTTATGGCGAGCGGCCAATCCCGAACAAATTTCGGCAAGTTTACTCGACTGCGATAGGCAGTGGTAAAACTGCGCGGGTAATGGTAGCCGTTATGGACGCGTGCCTGGTTATTATAAGACGCACGCATCAATAACGCCGATTCGCGCTCAATTAGTAAAATACGCTTGAATCCCCGTTGTCTGGCCAGATAAATAGCGATAGCAGCGCCGTAGAACCCACCCCCGATGACTACCGCATCGTGGCATATTTCGCCTTTGTTAAGCCCCGACATCAGGCACGGTCACTGGTCGGAATTTCCTTATCCGCCGACTCTGATGCCCACTCTTCAACATTCAACTTTTCACAACGGGTCATCCGCGCACTGGTGAACTCTTGCGCAACATGATAAAGCGGCCCCTCGTTCGACAGGCTTGCCATGTTTAGAATGTATTCACCCAACACCAACAACACCAGAGAGATGAGAAAGAACATGCCAGATTGTTGCAATGAGAGACTGATCCAACCTGGAGCAACATCAGTTTTTAAAATGCCCACGGCAATGACGTAGATGCAGTACAGCAGGTTTGCAACGGCCCCAAACAGCGAGAGAGACGTGACCAATCGCATTGGAGCGCGCGTAGTCGAAATCAGCAAGCGCATGCCGCGATCAATGCTTTCACCCAGGCGTTTACGCTGTGAGGTTTGCGGGGGAGAACTGTAATTCAAATAAGCTTTGGCAAAACCACCCGTTGCGGGTAAGTGCCTATAGGTCATTACAGGCTGCGGATGCTGAAGAATGAAATTGATTACTCGTTTGCTCAAAATGCGATACTGCGGCGCCTCTCTGGCCAGATGCACGCCATTGAACCGATTGTAAAGGCTATGGAAAACAGAATTAGCCGCACGGTACATTGGCCCCTGCGCCGGCTTCATCGCGTTATTCGCAAATACAACATCAGCGCCGCTAAGCGCCTGATCAAGCATAGTCGGGATAAAAGCTACATCATCGGCTAACGGGTCAACTACAACGACGAAATCTCCCAGTGCGTTTTCCAGGCCAACCCAAAATGCGGTGTCCGTATCCACTTCCTTGGTTAGCGCATATACCTGCAGATTCGCGAGTCCATTTTCAGCCGTGAGTCCTTTCAATATCGACACGCTGTCATCGTCGGAGGCGTTATCCACCACAATCAATTCATAGTCCGCGACAGTATCAGCAATGATAAGCGCTGCATCAGCGAGAATTCTCTCGACACTGGCCGACTGATTTCGTGCCACGAACACGACAGACAAAAAACAGGGGAAATAATCCATGCTTGCTCTCAAAAGCTAATGCCGAAGCCGAGATCTAAAGGAACGACTAATCCGCCCTCCACCAGCGTGTCCGAGATGGCCGCATACCATGGCCATCGCTTTCGGCCTGGGCGCATCACCTCAGCTCACTTGAGCTTCATTCTACGCTGCTGGTGAACCCAATCGACGATATCGCCATCCGGCGCATAACCGCTTACGGTCTCGCGTAGCAATTGGCGTACCTTAGCGTAGTCATGCACCTCTATCGCGGAAAGCAGATCTCTGAGGACCCCTTTCAGTAGATCCCATTCGAGATAGTCTTCAGAAGCACTCATAATCATTGGATGCTGGGTGGGGGCAACGTTATCGCCAATCAACAGCTCTTCATAGAGTTTCTCGCCTGGCCGAAGCCCACTGAACTCAATAGAAATATCACCATGCGGGTTTTTCTCGGAACGAACACTAAGCCCAGAAAGATTGATCATCTTTTCAGCCAACTCCACGATTTTGACCGGTTCGCCCATATCCAGAACGAACACGTCGCCGCCCAAGCCCATCGATCCTGCCTGAATGACAAGTTGCGCAGCTTCGGGAATGGTCATGAAGTATCGAGTAATTTTCGGATGCGTCACTGTCAGGGGGCCACCTGACTTGATCTGTTTGTGAAAAAGCGGAATGACTGAGCCTGAAGAACCCAATACATTGCCGAAACGTACCATCGTGAAGCGCGTTTTGTTAGGCATGCCTACAGCCGCTAAATCACCGTGCAATTGCGGATTATCTTCACGACTAAGCGCCTGGAGTATCAGCTCGGCCAACCGCTTTGTACTGCCCATCACGTTAGTAGGACGCACCGCTTTGTCCGTTGAAATGAGTACGAAGTTTTGGACTTCCGCCTTGAGTGCCGCCTGCGCCGCACTCAGAGTACCCATCACATTGTTGAGTATGCCTTCAGCGATATTGTGCTCGACCATCGGCACATGTTTATAGGCCGCAGCGTGATAGACGGTATTTACGTTCCAAGACTTCATGAGGTTGAACAGCTGACCTTCGTTGCGCACCGACCCTAAAATCGGAAGCAACAATACAGACAGCGACTCACGGGAGACCCGCTGCTCCAGCTCGGAAACAATACTGTATAAGTTGAACTCGCTGTGTTCAAACAACAACAGTGTAGACGGACGCAGCGCCAGTATCTGCCGGCACAACTCAGACCCTATCGAGCCGCCCGCGCCGGTCACGAGCACTACTTGACCTTTGATACAATGTTCGAGCAATTCCCCTTGGGCAGGAACCGCGTCACGTCCCAGCAAGTCGGCAATATCCACCTCTTGGATATCATCGACCTTAACCCGTCCGCTGGCGAGATCCATAAATCCCGGAACACTACGAACATGCAACGGAAAGCCCTCCAGAAACCCCAGGATTTCCCGGCGACGGGCTCTGTTAGATGACGGGATAGCCAAAAGAATTTCTTGGGCACCCGTTGCGTCAATCATCCTCTGGATGTGTTTGGACTTATAAACCTGCAAGCCGGAAATAACACGATCGGAAATGCTGACATCGTCGTCAATAAAGGCGACAGGCCGCATCACACGCCCCATCCGCAATGCCGCAACCAACTGATTACCCGCGGCGCCTGCGCCATAAATTGCAACCCGTGGCAGGCCATTGTCGCGACTGGTAAATGGCACATGCTGAGCAGCAGAGAACCAGTCGCCCAGGAAGAACTGCCGCATGGCGAGTCTCAACCCTCCGACCATGATCAGGCTCAACCACCAGTAATTGAAGATAATAGAACGAGGCACGACGTTTTGGTGGTTGCTGTACCAGTACACAACCACACCTAATATCAGCGCTGACAGGCTCACGGCTTTGATAATAGCTATCAGCGCATCATTGCCAAAGTAACGCATAACCGCTCTGTACATGCCAAACCGTACATAGAGCGGTATAGCGACAATCGGCGCACACAAGAAAAGCCAGGTATGGGCAACCAAGGGGTTAACAAAATCCTCTACACCCAATCGTACAATGAACGACAGCCAGAGCGCAGTCCATACAAGTAATACATCTACGGAAACTTGAATAAGCCGTTTTTGCCGCCGTGGCAGATCAACTAAAAATGCACGAACCCTATCCATACCTACCTCTGAAGCACCGCATTGTTCAAAAAAACAGTCGCTTGATCTTTCCAATACGCTCCATCCTATCGACAGAGCAACAAATGTTATTCGCTGGCTTCCAACGCCCCCGCCCTGAACCTCCAGGCTAACAATATCAACGGCGTGTACGCGATGATCAACGCGACAATGCCATCAAGCTGTTTAGTCGCGACCAAGCAAGCTAAAGGCAATAACCATAAAATGTTAATGAGGGCAACAGCTACAGTTACAGGAATATGCGCTCTAAACTCGCGTGAGGCGAATTGATAGGCATGGCTGCGATGCGCCTCATATAGTTTGTCACCGCGCAGGATACGCCGACACAGTGTGAAAGTGGCATCAACAATAAACACGCCCAGAAGAATCAACCACCCCCAGAAAAGATCAAACGACATCCAAGCTCCCTGTATCGCCAGGACACCCAAGGATATGCCAAGGAAGCCGCTGCCAGCATCGCCCATGAAAATTCGTGCTTTGGGAAAGTTCCAATACAAGAATCCAGCCACCGCAAAACCAAGAAGCAATGGCACCCAGGCGATGATGGGCGTCGCGCAGAGCCAGTAGAGCAAGGCTGCGCCGAAGCAGGTGGTGATGGCCTCAACACTTGCCAGGCCATCAATTCCATCCATGAAATTGTAAAGGTTGAGCATCCATACCAGGTAAAACGCAGCCAGTATGTGGGCGAACCAACCTAAATCCACCACATAGCCAAAAGCCTCGACAGGGGGTAGGCCGTGACTCCATATCAGCACCCAGACAGCAGCGGTGAAATGGCTCAATAATCGCCAGCGAGCTGGAATATGCCCATGGTCATCGAGGAAACCGACGATCGCAACCAGCAGGCCGGCGCCGAATAGCGCCATGAATGCGTCAAAAGAAAGTACATCCCCGATCCAGAGCACGGGGAGGAACGCGAGAAAGCTCGAGACGATCGCTACCCCCCCTCCACGCGGAGTTGGGACAACATGAGAGCTACGACCATTCGGAAGATCAATGAGATTGTTGTTAAGAGCGTAGCGGCGCAGAGCTCCTGTGAGCACCAACGCCAAAATCAGAATGGCGGGAAACAACCAAAATAATGTCATTCAAATTTACTCTCGAGATAAGCGTTGGCCGTTTTTTTGAGGGACGCATCGAGAGTGACAGGAGGCAACCAACCCAACAGCTGATGATTTTTCGAAATGTCCACTTGCAGTGAGCCGAAGAGCCGGGTTGCTACCCCTTTCTTGCCAACAAGCGTGGCCATAAACATCAATAATTTTACTGGAAACGGGACCAACACAGCCTTAGTTCCAACCGAATGCGCGACCTTGCGTAAAAGCTCTGTGGTGGACACGTCATTGCCATCACTCACCAAAAAAATCTGGTTGGCTGCGGCAGGATGCACCATACAGGTTTTGATCAAGTCAACCAAATTGTCCAAAGCAACAAGGCTGCGTTTATTGTTGACCGAACCCAGCGGCAACGGAATGGAAACTCCCTTCGCCAGGAACGCCATCATATTGCGGAAATTCGCCTTCACACCTGGCCCGTAAACGAGAACCGGTCTGATGATCACAATGTCCATGCCGGTACTCTTGGAAAGGGCCAACAAACCATTTTCGGCTTCCAGCTTGGAAATGCCGTACGGGTCTACCGGGCATGGAGAGTCATTTGCCGTAAAAGGCCTGCCGGGGAGCGTGAACTCGCCGTTTACCTTGATTGAGCTGATAAATACGAAGCGCCGCACCCCGGAAGCCGCAGCTTGGCGCGCCAGGTTCAACGTACCGTCCACGTTGACCTTACGAAACTCTGCCAAAGGATCTGCGCTGTTATCGTTCATCACATGCACGCGAGCAGCGGCATGAACAATTACATCAACATCCTGGGCGAGAGATTCCCAGCGGGCATCACCACCCAGATCGCCCATGGTGATGTACTCGACATCAGGGTGCTCGGCCACACCGATATTGCGAGCGCAGGCGCGTACCTGATAGCTTGCGCTACCAACCAGAGAGTCCAAAAGCGCCCGCCCCACAAAGCCGGAAACGCCCGTCAGGAGCACGACTTTCTTAGTGCCTTCCATAATCCACCAGACCTATAATACAAAAAGTTCAAACGAGATAAGTCATCAAACGCTGATTAACAACGCCAGCGTCAAATTTCTCCTGCGCCATCGCATGGCTTGCCAACCCCATTTGGACTATATCGTCTGGGTGTCTGATGAAATGGATCATCTTGTCAGAGAGTTCTTCCGCAGACCAAGGTGCAACCAAGTAACCGTTGACCCCGTCCACCACAGTGTCCCTACAACCGGGCACATTCGTAGTCAGGATCGCACGGCCAATTGCCATTGCTTCCTGAGTGCTCCGGGGGACGCCTTCACGATAATAAGACGGGAGAACAAAGACACTGGCACCGGAGACCCAGCCAACAACATCAGACACGTGCCCCGGATGCTCAATCACGCCTTCCATCTTCAGTCGCTCTAAATCGTGCGCCTTTAGTCCACCTGGATTCGACTCGTCAATCCCCCCAAGCATCACGAATCGCGCCTCGGGAAATTGTTCTTTCACAATCCGTGCCGACTCGATAAATATATGCACACCCTTTTCCGCCAAGAGTCGCCCGACAAATATGAAGCTCACGGGAGACACGGGAGGTCGGGAATAGGGGTAGTCACTCAATTTCAAGCCGATTCCGCCGAGCACTGAAATCTTATTGACCTTCAGACGATACTTATCAACCAAGTCAATCTGGTCATCTTTGTTCAACAGGATCAATTGCTCAAGAAACGGAAACGCCATTCGATAAAGTGAAACTTGAACCCACTTTAACAGCTTGCGTTTAAACCCCATCCCCTCAGGGAGCTCCGTAAATACGTAGCCGAGGCCTTCCAACATTCCAACCCTGCGTTTGACACCTGCCAACACAGCCGCGAAAGTACCGAATATCACAGGCTTTGCAAAATATGAAAAAACCATGTCTGGCGCGATGGAGCGAAGAATTCTGGATAATTTCAGCGTCGAGGCAAGGTCATTTAACGGGTTTAATCCTGCCCTGCTAATGTGATAATCCATTGGAATGCCGCCCAACGCCCTGACGCCCTCGCGACTTGCACTGTCGTAGTCCAGGGCGAATGCGTAAACAACGTGGCCTTGCTCCGTCATCGCACGGATTAGATCAGCACGAAAGCCCAACACACAGGCAGCAGTAGTTCCTATCAAAGCAATTTTCATTTGGACTGATATCCATCCGGGTTGCTCTGTAACCATCTCCAGGTATCCCGCATCATATCCTCAAGGTCTAATTCCGCACGCCACCCTAGTTCTCTCAACGCCTTCGAGGGGTCAGACCAACATTCGGCAATATCTCCCGGCCTGCGCTCACAGATTTTCTGGGGGACTTCCACTCCTGACACTTTTTCAAATGCAGCGATCACTTGCAAGACAGAATAGCCCACGCCGGTGCCTAAGTTCCAAGCATGTAACCCAGTCTTCTCTGCTATATACCGCAATGCGCTAATGTGGCCGTTCGCCAAATCAGCAACATGAATGTAATCGCGCACGCCCGTTCCATCACACGTTGGATAATCATTACCGTAGATGGACAAATAGGGCAGCTTACCGGTTACTACTTTACTGATATACGGCAGTAAATTATTAGGCGTGCCATTCGGGTTTTCCCCAATCAGCCCGCTGGGATGAGCCCCCACCGGGTTGAAGTACCGAAGTGTCGCTATCGCCCATCGATCATCGGCGCGAACCAGGTCTTCGAGTACCTGCTCAACGATAAGCTTGGAACGACCATAGGGGCTTTTGGGCGCACCAACGGGATATTGCTCAGAGATAGGCATGACTTCTGGCTCGCCATACACTGTTGCCGACGAACTGAACACAAGCCTGAACACGCCCGCTGTCGCCATGGCAGAAAATAGTGAAAGGCTGCCCGCAACATTGGTTTGGTAGTATGCAAGGGGGTCTTTAACGCTATCCCCAACAGCTTTCAACCCAGCAAAATGGATTACGGCATCGAATTTATGCTCGCGAAAAAGCGTCGCGAGGAGTGCCTCGTCCAGAATGTCGCCGAGGACAAATAATGGCTCGCGTCCAGCTATCTGGGCAATCCGAACCAAGGAGACCTCGGAGCTATTAGCCAGGTTGTCAAGCACGACAACGTCCCAACCGACGCCCAGTAACTCGACCACCGTATGAGATGCTATGTAGCCAGCACCTCCAGTTACTAATATCTTCACAACTTCGTCTCCAACGGCCCTTCACGACCGCATGAATATAAAATGATCGAGAGCCAGATACACGCTCTGCTGCTGTTCACTAGATGCAGAATGAGGCTGCCTCTCTAATCTCCATTGGGAAAGCCGATAAAATGATAAGGCATGAACGGAGAGGGCCCAATACCCTCCTCGGCTACAAAATTCCTGTAGCCACTCGCCGCGCTCAAAACGCCCGCCATAATGAAGGCGAGTTTGATTGTTGTGTCAAATTTCAAGGCCAGACGGCTATAGGTCAAGAGAATCGCAACGGGAAAGGCGAAGGATATCAAATCCAAAAATCGCAAACCGGCATACGACACCGCTGACACCAACCAAAAAGAAATGGTGAAACCAGCGCCTAACACTATGAGTTTGGTTTTTTCCGCATTTGGAAGTTTTGAAAAGAACAACGCTGCCACGAACAGCAATAATACCCCGACCTTACTCAGGCCCGACAGCGGATTTGGAGACTCTGAATCCTGATAAGACAGCAATTTGGCGAGAAAGTAGTCACCATTCAAACTCAGTAAAAACAACAATGCACATACTACAAACGGGACAACCAAGACATTACTTGTCTTCAGCCAACGAGACCACGATGCCCAGATAAACAGCAACGACACCAGAGACGAGTAGTGAAACAACAGGGCAGATACCGCCAGCACCATTCCAGATTTATACCTAAGCTGACGCACGTTCTGCGTGGCCAGCAACAGCAACATTGCCGCCAGTCCAATTCGTAACCCGTTCATGCTGTACTGATAAACAAAGGTCGGCAAAATATAGGCGATGAGCAAAAAACGTTCGTTCTTGTCGGCACGACCCAAGTATAGAAACAACATCGCAAAAATCAGAAAGCTGAGCACCCTCACTGCGATGACGCCTGAGTCTGAAACAGACAATAACGCTTTACCCAATAATACGAAACCCGGCTCCATGCCACCCCAGACATAGTCTGCCGAAAAGCCTTCAACGATCAACTCGTAGTTGGCCGTGTCTGTGCCTACGGCACCGCGCATGACCGAAAACACCATAAATACAATCAAAGATATTGCGATAAACAGGCGCGTCCTGTTACCCGCCAACCCGGTCAGGAAAAACATGAGATACAGTATGCCCCAGCCAATTAGATATATCATCCCAGGCTTGATCCCAACTTAATCTTAAGCACTCTGCGTATATAACGCATGACCGACCACCCTTTTAGGAGACACCGACGGACAGATCCAATTCGACCCTCACGAAAAAGATGGTCATAGACATCCAGCTCCCCCTTTTCCATTGCCCACATATTACTGCTCAGTCCGGCATGCCCATAAATGGGCTTGTGGCAAAACGTCAAGGGCAACTCAAATGAATAGCCGCGAGCGCCACTACCCAGCAACTCGCACCACAGCAGGTAGTCCTCGCAGAACCTCTTATCCGTTGAAAAACGAAAAGCCACATCTTTCTTGATCATGACCGAGGGCGTTGAAAATCTATTGGATTTCAATAAAGCCGGGAAGGTAACTTGATAGAATCCTGCCTGCGAAGCGTTATAAACTTGATGCGGCATCGACTCCGAACTCAGCGTCTCACAGATCTGTCCGGTTAGCGTCACCTCTGGATTTTCCAGCATCCAGCCATACTGAAGCTCGATTTTCTGTGGGTGCCAACTATCATCGGAGTCTAGAAACGCAATATAGGGCTGCGACGCCATTTCCCATGCCGTGTTGCGAGCCGCTGCGGGTCCTGCGTTTTTTTCCAACGCGCAAACCCGCACCCAGTCCTCCGGGTACTCTGTGACCAATGACTGAAGAAAGTCTAGAGTGCCGTCCGGACTTGCGTCGTCGACCAGCAATACCTCGGCCGGTCTCAGCGTCTGGGCAAACACTGAATCAAGCGCACGCCGAATTGTTCCCTTGCAGCGATAACAAGGAATCACAACGCTCACGTTAGCAGACGTGGCGCTACGGGCGCCCTTTTCACACAGCATGTTCTGGCTCACACCTTCGTAATTATGAAGTAACAGAAGTTCACGAATTTGACTCAGGAAAATTGATCTTCGAGCCGCGCGCATCTAAGACTTCACGTAGTTTTTCGCTGCCGATCAACGTGTTGTTGAGCTGATCAAAAACCTCGACATTCTTCTCGACGTATCGTGCACGAACCCGGTTAATTATCCTTGACAAGCCCCATACAAATTCTGAACACACTGAAAATACTAACTGTGCAGTAATCTTCAGAACACCAAATTCTGCGCAAGCTGCCTTCAGGGAAGCCAATGTATATTTATACGAGCCTGGAAAGTAAACGAAACACTTCAATAACAACCTGCCAAAATTCGGATTCAGGCTCTTACCGCCTTGGGACTGAACTCTCTCGACGGCCTTAAGCAAAGAATACGACCACACCGTGGGAACCGAATAAAATTCGGGTATTCGGGCATCCCACACCAAGTTTTTGAACGGCGCAATATGAGCATTATCTCTTAACGCTCCGTAGTGCCCGCCCGTTACGCTCTTGCCTGAAGTACTTTGACCCGAGGCGCCTGGTACGATGACCGGATAATCGACCAGCACGCACGAGGTGGACTCAGTGGCGATCAGCAATGAACTGTAGATATCAGGACTGACGCCGCCAAACAGCGCGCCGTACTTCCCCTCAATCCTCTTGGCCAATGTGTTTGAAATCATACCTGCATACGCTCGCGGCATACCAAATACGCCACCGCCAAAATTATCCAGAGCGTAATTGACCGACGCTTTGACGTCGTGTCGAACCACATCACCTGTGAACGGGCTCATGTGCAGCGTGCCAAAATAAGAATCGCCACGGGTTGAATGTTTGAAATCATCCCAGTAGTACAACGCAGGAAAATTGAATTTCAGCGCATCAACATCGTGTTTTTTAGCCCAATGGGCAACATCAATTATTTCCTTCGCGACGAAATCATCATCGCCGATGAAAACTAAATAATCACCATCTGCCGACTGCAACCCAAGGTTGAAGTTATCGACCACACTGATGCCCTCAGTCGAACGAACCAACTTCAAGCGTGTTTCTGGATATAGACCTTTAAAGGCTTCTGATATTTCGTCAACCGGGCTTGAGTCACAAACCACTACTTGAATTTCTTCCGACAAATCCAATATAGATCGGATTGACGGAATCGCGTAGCGCGCCCGATTATGCGTAGGGATAATGACACTCAGAATGCTCATACTATTGACCAAGACTGTGCTGAATATAGGACAATGTCATGAGCAACTTCTTAATATCTTCGCCTTTCAGCAATTCTGTATTGTGCGACGTATAGTCGTCGATTGCGTTTGCCTCTGGCTGACCTTCAATAATAAATTTATCATAGTTCAGGTCGCGGTTATCCGCCGGAATTCGATAGTAACGTCCCATGTCTTTGGCTTTGGCCATTTCTTCTCGAGACACCAAAGACTCATAGAGTTTTTCGCCGTGTCGAGTACCAATAATATTAACCGGCACGTGGCTATCAAAAAGCTCCTTCAACGCGTTCGTCAGATCACCGATGGTACTGGCCGGCGCCTTCTGCACGAAGATATCACCCTGCTCGCCATGTTCGAACGCATGCAATACCAAGTCCACGGAGTCTTCAAGACTCATGAGGAACCGGGTCATGTTCGGGTCAGTCACCGTGAGAGGGGCACCCGCTTTGATTTTATCCACGAACAACGGAATGACCGAGCCACGGGAGGCCATTACATTACCGTAACGGGTTGCGCACAACACTGGGCCGCCGTCGCGGACTGTCCGCGACTTTGCGATCAATACCTTCTCGCCCATCGCCTTGGAAATACCCATAGCGTTGATAGGGTAGACCGCTTTATCTGTACTCAGCAGAACAACGCGTTGTACTTTGTTATCAATCGCCGCATTGAGTACGTTCTCTGTACCGATGATATTGGTCAATACAGCTTCCATCGGGTAAAACTCACAAGACGGCACTTGCTTCAGTGCGGCAGCATGAAATACGTAATCGACCCCGGCCATTGCGCGACTGATGCTCTCGTAATTTCTCACATCGCCAATGTGAAATTTCACCTTGGGATTGTTCAGTGCAATCCGCATGTCTTCCTGCTTCTTCTCATCGCGACTGAACACGATGATCTCCTTAACCGCAGTGTCGAGAAAACGCTTCAGGACAGTATTACCGAATGAGCCTGTGCCACCGGTGATCATCAAAACCTTATTGTCAAACATACCTTCACCAATCAAACCAAGAAGAAAAACAGCAGCGCTACCACCGCTACAAACAACATCACTGCTGAAGACACCAATAGCGCCGAAACTCTCGCGTAGCCTTTTACATCCGGCAGGGTCATCGCCCTGCCCCACGAAACCATAGTCGATGACGCATGATAGGCCGAGTACACATAACAGATCGCTTTTACGTCGCCAGCGGAGGCGGCCAATATCGTCATGACCAGCGTAGCGATCGTCAATAAGCCTGACATGGTCGCCTGAAACCTGAAGTCTTTGGCATAGATTAACAGGCTATAAGGGATAAATCCGAAAGCCCCGATCGCAACACCGGGTAAAAGTATCGCGAGATAGGCTGAAATCAGCTCGTTATTAGCACCTGGCCCCACCCAAAGCGTGATGAGAGGTTCACGGAACCACCAGAGTACAAAGGTCGGTAGCGCGGTCACTACGAAGACCGAGATGGTGAACCTGATAATTATCTTACGCGCGTCACTGCGCACTCCGCTCGCTGCTGTACGCAGCATGATCGGTTGAAAATACTGGCTGACTGGCCCTGCGAGAATCGAAATCGGGGCCATGCAAAGCAAGCTGGCGAGGTAATAGGGCGCGACACTGGCAGCAGAAGTAAAAAATGAGATGATTGGTTTGTCGAGCTGCGTCACCGCGGCACCCGCCGCAGAGAAGATAACCAGCGCACCACCCGCCTTCGTGAGGTTGAATGCTTCAGAAAAAGATGGCCAATCAGCCTTTTGGACCCCGAGTGATGTATCTGACAGATCTTTTATCAAGATCAGTCGAGACACCCACCAATGAATAATCGTAGTTACCAGTTGGGTGTATATGAACACATCCAGAGTCGCTGAAAACACGTACATTGCAATGACAGTTAAGGCTGCTCTTAGCGACACACCTATCACCTGCAAAGCGCTACCCGATATATATTGCCTGTTGGCGATCAGCATCGAATAGTAAAGGTTTTGCAGCACCAAAAACCAAAACAGTAGGACTACCGCAACGATCGCCCCCCAGCTGATGCCCAGCTCAGTAATAAACAGCTTGACGCCCACTGCAACAAAAAACAAAAACCCATAAAATCCAGCGAGACTAAGCTCCGCACTTCTAAGCAACTTGATTAAGGGGGATTTATCTTTGTCTGATACAGAAACCTCCCTTCCCAGCAGCGTTGACATCCCCAAGTCCATCATCACCAGAAGGGCTTGAAAGGACAGAATCACCGCGATGCTGCCAAACTGACTCGCACCGAGCATACGGCTATAAATAGGTAAAAAAACAAAAGCTACCAATAGGCTGGACGATCGCCCAGCGTACAGCATCAGCATCCTGCTAATAACGGACATATTCATCATTTCGCACAATCGGTCATAGTATCCGCAGGGCCTCTCAGTGCGCCCTTCAAAGACGCTGTGACCGTCAGCAAGTCATCCTCATCGAGCCACCAACCACATGGCACACCTATTATATGATGCTGAAGGAAATCGGTGTTCGGCAGATATTGCGGCGCCGCGTCAAACCCACTGTAGATATCGTTTCTTTGATGAATACTTGAAACCATGACTCCGGACTGCTTGAGCCGGCAAATCACTTCATCTCTATTTTCAACAAAAAACAGTAACACCCAATAGGCGGATTGATCACCCTCCAATACAGGCACAGGTGTCAAACCGTCTATATCTCTGGTTAACCCCAGCAACGCTTTGGCATTAGCCTGTGTAGCTGCCTGCCGGGACTGCAAGGATGTCATTTGAGCATATCCCATCGCCGCGCACATATTATTCAGCGTCATGCTCCAGCCAATTTCTGGCACATCCGAGCTGCTATTTATCTCGCCAATAGCTGATCGAAAAGTGCCGAAGTCGATACCAAAGCGCCGTAGTTTGCGGGCTCTATTCGCCATGTCAATACTTCGGCATGCCAGCGCGCCACCTTCAGTGGTATTGATCTGTCGGTTTGGATAAAACGAATAAATGGCAAAGTCACCGTAAGCGCCAACCGGTAGCGAAGCGTGCATAGCAGACAAAGCGTTATCACAGTCTTCTATCAAGACAAGATTATGCTTCTTGCATATTTCTGCTATTTCACGGGCTGGCCCAGGATAGCCAGCAACATGATATAGAATAACAGCTCTAGTCTTTGGCGTGATCTTCGATTCGAGGTCTGCAACGTCCATGGTAACCGAGCGCGGGCTAACATCCACCCAGACAGGAACCGCTTTACTCTGTGCAATTGCTGAGTTGGTGGAGAGACAGGCAAACGCCGTGGTGAGCACCTCATCCCCATCCTTTACACCAGCCAAATACAGAGCAAGATATAAAGCCGTCGTCATATCGATGGTAGAAACTACATGGGGCAAGCCGGCAATTTTTTCCAACTCGGACTCAAACTTTTCCACCCACTCTCCGCCCGCGATTCTCCCGGAACGTAAAACTTCCACAGCAGCCTGCTCCATTTCAGGAAGCATGACCGAGTTATACAGAGGGACGTTGTTGAGCATAGTCAAATCTCTAATCAGCCGCGTTTCAATGCCGTAACAATTTTCTCACGATCCTCATCCGAGACCCACCAACCGCAAGGTACATGAATCAATTTTTTATAGAAAGCGTCCAATTGTGGCATCGGCCTCACGAACTCTTTGAATACCGAATGAAAGTGATTGGGACGGTGCAACTTCGACGCCATTACGCTCTCTTCAGCCAAGATACGCTCAACATCATCCGAATCATCCGCTAGTAGCGTATAAAGCCAGTAGGCAGACTGTGCATTGGCTTCATACTTAGCTGGCTGAAGTCCAGGGATATTCTGTAATGCCTGATCCAGGTATCGGCCGTTAGCTTGATGCCGCTTCAACAGTGGCGTTATATATTCAAGTTGCTTGAGCCCGATAACGGCCGCCACGTTATGCATGTTGTATTTGTAACCCACGCGCGTTATATCGACTTCGGTGCGAGGAACGCCCTTGGCCAATCCAAACCAACGCAAGCGACGCGCCTCTGCAATTTTCGCAGCATCCTTCACCACCAAGGCACCGCCGTCCACGGTAGTCATGTGCTTGATCGCCTGAAAGGAGAAGATCGAATAATCACCAATCGTTCCAATGGACTGATTTCCATAAGACGCGCCCAGTGCATGGGCGCAATCTTCTATCAGACAAAGCCCGTGACGATCGGCTATGGATCGCAGCTCAGTCAACCGCGCAGGATATCCGGCATAATGGACAACACAAATAGCTTTTGTATTCTCTGTAATCAGGGCTTCCACAGCTGAGGGGTCAAGATTACCTGTCAGACTGTCAACGTCTGCGAAAATTGGCTTGGCACCCATTTGTAGAATCGTCGTATTCGTCGGCTCAGCCGTCATTGAGGTGGTGATGACCTCATCCCCAGGCTCGATCCCGCCAAGCAGCATAGCCAAGTGCAAGGCGGCCGTACCGCTGCTCGTGGCGACTACATTCTGGAGACCAAACAATTGCGCAAATGCCGCTTCGAATTGATAAACAAACTCGCCCTCTCCAATCATTCCGCTATAGAGCACCGCTTCCAAGGCGGGCATCAGTACCTCTTTGGGAGGCATTGCGACCTTAACAATAGGTAACATTGGAAGACTACTAGACATTCATTTAGATCCGATCAATAAGTTTAATAGGGTGCACTTTCAAGGGACGGCTTGTTAACCACTTGATCATTCGAACCGCTCCCGGCACAAGATCAACTCTGAAGCCTCTTTTAGTCAACTCCGCCACCAATGTACTCTGTGCGCAGACATTGATGACCCAAGGCTCTGCTATAACAGCCTGGATCAAACTCGCCACCTGCGAGTCCTCCCCTTGCCACTCGGCCAAGGTTACGCGATTTGCTCCGCCTAAAAGAATCAACTCAGCGCATTCGCTTTTAATCCGTTTCCCATGTAAAGCAAACGGCGGAAGACCACGTTCTCGGTCGTGCTTATCCGAGCCAGGCCAGTCGCTCGTTACGTATTCAATATTTTCAGCACACTCGCTAGGGAGATAGATCGACCCTATTGAGTCTTGCTCGTCAAAACGGAAGCCATGCCGGTCGTAGATGCCTGGTTTCTGAGTCCAGAGCACCAATGCGGATAGACCATTATGCATAGCATGGTCCATCGCAGCCGACATCAATTCAACACTCAAGCCTGCCCCCCTCCACTCCTCATGTACGCAGACTAAGCCGATCAGTCCTACCGACTCACCGGTGGGTAGCTCAATTACCCTGATAATCAGAGCGGCTATGGCAGACTCCAGGTTGGAGGGGTCTCTGATTTCAAGGCAAGTCACTTCCCGATCATTTTCCAACCAAGGAAAATGGACCTGCAAGCTAACCCCACGGCCACGAGAGGAAAAGAAAACATCCCAGAATAGCGCCCGGGCAGCCTCAGAGGCCCCAGCACGCGCGATCACATCAGACATTATGAGTGCCCGACCTTTGAGTGACGATCGGCCACTCCACAAGCGTCGCCAGCCAGATAAACTTCACAGGCACCAAATTCGACACCATTCTCGCTCCCTCAAAAACTGCTTAGAGAATTCCCCTGACCATTCTCAACGTTTAAACATCAAGAGTGATAGCAAGCGGTATCCAATTTTGAACCAACACTCAGTGTAGCGGGTGAAGAAATCAGTCAAATTTACTGATCGGGTGCCATTTGATAGAAGCTTAAACAGGAGCCGACCAAACCTGCACAGGGACGGTGCCAGGCCAGCGAGCGTAAAGCGCGCCCGAAACAGAGCAAAATGCGATGATCTCGGCCTGTCGGATTGGATACGACGCGAACGAGCGAGTTCCGAAACCAAACCAAAAAGTCGCTCTCACCCTCACAATTGCTCAGTGACTTTAATGCCTGGCATTGCTCGCCCCTCTCTACAGTGCTTACGGCACTATTTTTCTCGGCTCGCAATCGACAGTTGGGCGCCCGCAAGTGAGCTTGACGCACGCAGCCTATTCCGCGAGTTAATCCCTGAGGTTTCGAAAAGATAACGGCCCAACACTACTACCAATCCTAACAGGAGGCCAAGTGCCAGGCCTGCAAGAATGATCAGTGTCTTTTTAGGCCGAATTGGCGCCAAAGGCTCCAGTGCTCGTTTATCCACCGTCACCAGCTTGAGCCGGCTTATGTCGATACTGAGTGCGGACAGGCGGGCCTCTTCGGCCCTGAGAGACTCCACACCACCTAGAAAAATATCTTCATTATCGCGCCGGCCCAATACTTCTGCCTCGCGGTTAGCCTGCAGCAGTTGAAGCTCTTTTGCGATCTGGGCAATTCGACCATCGGTAAAATCATCAGACTTACGCTGCGCCAACGCTGAGCGCTCAGCCTCGAGAGCTTCGACACCCATGAAGTACAACGGAATCTGCTGATTATTGATTTCAGTACGCATGGTCCCAGTCGAACTGGCTCGATCCGAGTCGCCAAGCGATGAGGGCGTAGTAGGCTTGCGTATCCCAAGTGACTTGGCAATGCCGATCGCCTCCGTAAGCTGTGCGATACGATCCCCACGCAACGCCTTTAGCTGCGCACGCAAAGCCTTGAGCTCATCCTGCAATTGCGCGCGGCGCAAATTATCAGTCTCTCGCAAAGCCGCAATCTTGGCCTCTTTTCCAATTTGGTAACTGGAACGAGCAGCCTCCAACTTGCCCTTGAGCTCACTCAAGCGATTTTTAACGATTACACGCAGATCGCCAGCAATTTGGTCTCGCTCAGTGGCGATGGCGTAATCAACAAACCCGTTGATAATCGCGACACCATCAACCCCCTGCGGGTATGTCATCTCGACGCCAATAAAGGAACTGAGAGCATCTACCTTTTTTGGATCAGTGAGAATAAGACGAATGGAGTTGCGATTAAACTCTTCGAAGCTTTGCTCCAACGTTCTGCCGGGGCGCTCAAACGCCTGAAAGAGCTTTGGATTGGAACGGAAAAACCCCAACCGGGTGTCGTAGGACTCCAGAGAAGCCCCCACCCTGATGAGTGCTGCACTAGGCGGCAGTTGATAAATTTCCGAGCGATTAAGCGCGTCGAGTTCGTTGATCGCAGCAGGTCGCAGCACGCTGCTGACCTCATACTCCGGAACCACTGAATAGGCATAAAAGCCAGCCAGCAACCCAAAAACAATGGACGCGCCTAAAATTAATTTCTTATGCAGCCAGGCAGCGCGCATGAGTTGCGCAAGATCAATTTCGTCGGACGGGGGTACCGGCGGAGCGCGGAAGCTACTACTCACAACAAAAACCTGCCTTCAAAGAGAAACTGCGGGCTCGTTATGCAGACAAGATTGTGTGTGTACTTTTATTTTAGTTGGATGACCGCTAAAAACTCAGCGTCTCTGCCAAATTTTTAGCGCACAAAATGCCCGTTATCGAGAACAGATTCCATTTTGCCATCTCCCAGCCATAATACAAGTCTTGAATTCCTATAGGAACTTTCCTAAAATTCGAAAGAAAAATCGCTTTAGCCCCTCTCCCAGACACAAACATGAAAAAAATTCTAAATCAGCCCCACGCCATTCAATAAAATGGACACGCACGCCCCCTCCCTTGATTCAGCATCCCGATCAAATGCGGCGTGAAAAGCTTTGTGGAAGATATTTATCTGACAGGCGGTAAAAGCTGCAGCCTACAAAGCCGGTGAACGAGCTAGTGACAATCCACTCTAAACCCGCTCTGCCCTCATCGCCCCACCTCTTCTACCGCGGATGAAGATAGCAATCAGCGGCCCAATCAACATCCCCAAAATCAAAGCCACCACCACAAACACCGCCACCGGCATCTGCGCAGTACTCCACCCCAGGAATGACAGCGCCACGCCCTGCTGGTTCTCCAGCACAAACGCCAGAACCACCAAAGCCGCAAGCACTGCAATCAACACCGCAACAACGCGCTTAACCCCACGCATACTCTTCTCCTTCCCCAAAAACACTCAGACGCCTTCTTCCTCTTCTTCGTTCACCCGATCGCGCAATTCCTTGCCCGGTTTGAAGTGGGGAACGAATTTGCCGTCAAGGCTGACGGATTGGCCGGTTTTTGGGTTGCGGCCTACGCGCGGTGCGCGGTAGTGCAGGGAGAAGCTGCCGAAGCCGCGGATTTCGATGCGATCTCCGGTGGCCAGGCATTGGGACATTTGCTCAAGCATGGTCTTGATAGCCAGCTCCACATCCTTGGATGAGAGCAGCCCTTGATGGGTGACAATTCGTTCGATCAACTCCGACTTCGTCATATTTTTCCCTTCTTTTTCAAGCAGCTAGGAAAAGCGCTCCGAAGGTTTTAGCATGAGTTGATGAATTTGAACAGCCCATGTATCAACTTATGTGAGGCTGAATAAACACGCTCAGCGAGCGGTCAACCCCTTACTTACAGATCACCAACATGGTCCGCGTCACCGCGCCAGCAGGGTTCCAGCCGAACAGGTAGTCGCCCTCTTCGTCCTCCGCATCACTGGAGCGGGTAATGACCTTATAGCCCTGCATCTTGCACTCACGGGCGGCGCGTTTTTCGCATTTTTCCCACTTGTTACCCAAGCCAGAGCAGTCGATCTCGATGCCGCTGACGCCACGCTTGGCGTGGGTCTTGGCGCTGGTAGAGGAGCAGCCTGCAAGCGCCAGCAAAGCGAATACTACGATAATTCTGTTCATTCAAACCCTTATTGAGTCAGCAACGCGAAATAGCCGTTTTTAAAACTATAGTCAGTTCTGACATTGGGCTGAACACCTTCGTTCGGTGCAGTTGCTTCATCAAATTTCAGGCACAAAAAAGGGCGACCGAGGTCGCCCTTTTTCTACAGCTTTACAGAACTTAGTTCTGCTTAGCCATTGCCTGGCGCAGCAGTGCCGCCATGGTGGTGTCAGCAGCAGCTTCCGGAGCAGCTTCTTTCAGGCTCTGGATAGCTTCTTTCTCTTCCACTTCGTCCTTCGACTTGATGGAGAGCTGAATCACGCGGCTCTTGCGGTCAACGCTGATGATCTTGGCTTCTACTTCCTGGCCTTCTTTCAGAACGTTGCGCGCGTCTTCAACGCGGTCACGGCTGATTTCGGAGGCTTTCAGAGTCGCTTCGATATCGTCGGCCAGAACGATGATGGCGCCTTTGGCGTCAACTTCTTTCACAGTGCCTTTAACGATGGCGCCTTTGTCGTTCTCTTGAACGTACTCGGAGAACGGATCGCTTTCCAGTTGCTTAATACCCAGGGAGATGCGCTCGCGCTCTGGGTCAACCGACAGGATAACGGTGTCCAGCTCGTCGCCCTTCTTGAAACGACGAACAGCTTCTTCGCCAACTTCGTTCCAGGAGATGTCGGACAGGTGAACCAGGCCGTCGATGCCGCCGTCCAGACCAATGAAGATACCGAAATCGGTGATCGACTTGATGGTGCCGGAGATTTTATCGCCCTTGTTGAACTGGCCAGAGAAATCTTCCCATGGGTTAGATTTGCACTGCTTGATGCCCAGGGAGATACGACGACGCTCTTCGTCGATGTCCAGAACCATAACTTCCACTTCGTCGCCGACTTGTACGACTTTCGAAGGGTGGATGTTCTTGTTGGTCCAGTCCATTTCGGAAACGTGTACCAGGCCTTCCACGCCTTCTTCCAGCTCTGCGAAGCAGCCGTAGTCGGTCAGGTTGGTAACACGCGCGGTTACGCGAGTGCTTTCTGGGTAACGAGCCTTGATAGCAACCCATGGATCTTCGCCCAGCTGCTTCAAGCCCAGGGAAACGCGGTTACGCTCACGATCGTACTTCAGAACCTTGACATCGATCTCGTCGCCAACGTTGACGATTTCGGAAGGATGCTTGATACGCTTCCAAGCCATGTCGGTAATGTGCAGCAGGCCATCGACGCCACCCAGATCGACGAATGCGCCGTAATCGGTGAGGTTCTTGACGATACCTTTGACTTGTTGGCCTTCCTGCAGGGATTCCAGCAGAGCTTCACGCTCGGCGGAGTTCTCTGCTTCCAGCACGCTGCGACGGGAAACGACAACGTTGTTGCGCTTCTGGTCGAGCTTGATGACTTTGAATTCGAGTTCTTTGCCTTCCAGGTGCGTGGTGTCGCGCACTGGACGAACGTCGACCAAAGAACCTGGCAGGAACGCACGGATGCCGTTAACGTCGACAGTGAAGCCGCCTTTAACCTTACCGTTGATAACGCCCTTGACCACTTCTTCAGCTGCGAAGGCTGCTTCGAGAACAATCCAGCATTCAGCGCGCTTGGCTTTTTCACGGGACAGCTTGGTTTCACCGAAACCGTCTTCAACCGAGTCCAGAGCAACGTGAACTTCGTCACCGACATTGATAGTCAGGTCACCAGCATCGTTGTAGAACTGTTCCAGCGGGATCAGAGCTTCAGACTTCAGACCAGCGTGAACGGTTACCCAGCGAGCTTGGTAATCGATATCAACGATAACACCGGTGATGATGGAGCCTGCCTGAAGGTTCAGGGTTTTTAGGCTTTCTTCAAAGAGTTCCGCAAAGCTTTCGCTCATTTTAATTCCTGTTGATAAGGGCGAAGAATACGCCCATCTCCACACCCCAGACGGTGTGGGTCAGTTTCAGTTAAAAGAAGCCACCGCAGGACTATGACTGGTCCCCTGCGGCCTTCTTGATCACCCGGCGATATCGCGAATGGCGATTTCACTCATGATGCGTTCCAGCACCTGCTCGATGGACAGCTCCGTGGAATCCAGCTGTATGGCGTCAGCCGCCGGTTTGAGCGGGGCTACCGCACGCTGGGTATCACGCTCATCGCGTGCACGGATCTCATCTAGCAGACTCGACAGACTAACACCATCGACTTTGCCCTTCAACTGCAAGTAACGGCGGCGTGCCCGCTCCTCGGCGCTGGCGGTCAGGAAAATCTTCAGCGGCGCCTCGGGAAACACCACCGTGCCCATGTCGCGGCCATCGGCCACCAGGCCCGGCGCCTCCTGGAATGCGCGCTGGCGCTGCAGCAGCGCCTCGCGCACGGCGGGCAGCGCAGCCACTTGGGAGGCGCCCGCGCCGATACTCTCGGTGCGAATCACATCGCTGACTTCATCACCTTCCAGAATGATGCGCTGCAACTGACCCTCGGTCGCCGCAATGAACTGCACATCCAGATGGGCGGCAAGCTTCGTCAGCAATTCTTCGTTGGTCAGGTCAACACCATGGTTGTGCGCAGCAAACGCCAGCAGGCGGTACAGCGCGCCAGAATCCAGCAGGCACCAACCCAGGCGCTTGGCCAGAATGCCAGCGATTGTGCCTTTGCCCGAGCCACTAGGCCCGTCGATGGTAATCACCGGTGCTTTGATATTCACAATTGAGCCTCTTGGGCAACACGGATGCCGACTTGGGCACACAGTGTCAGAAAGTTCGGAAAAGACGTAGCAACATTGGCGCAGTCAAGGATACGAATAGGCGCCATCGCCCGCAGGGAAGCCACACTGAACGCCATGGCAATCCGGTGATCGCCATGGGCATGCACTTCACCGCCGCCCATCGGGCCACCGTCAATGATAATCCCATCAGGCGTGGGTTCACACTTCACGCCCAGGGCCAACAGACCGTCGGCCATCACCTGGATACGGTCGGACTCCTTGAGCCGCAACTCCTCGGCACCGCGCAAAACGGTGCGACCTTGAGCGCAGGCTGCGGCAATAAACAGCACAGGGAACTCATCAATCGCCAACGGCACCAGGGCCTCTGGAATTTCGACGCCCTTGAGCGCGGCGGCACGCACACGTAGATCCGCAACCGGCTCGCCGCCCACCTCGCGCTGATTTTCGAGGGCGATATCAGCCCCCATCAGCCGCAGGATATCGATTACCCCGGTGCGGGTCGGGTTGATACCGACATGCTCCAACAGCAGCTCGGAGCCCTCGGCAATCGAGGCCGCCACCAGGAAAAACGCCGAAGACGAAATATCCCCCGGCACTTCAATACGCGTAGCGGTCAACCCAAGCCCCGACGCCAGCGACGCCGTCGCGCCCTGCACCGCCACCGGGTAACCAAAGCCGCGCAGCATGCGCTCGGTATGGTCGCGGGTCGGTGCTGGCTCGGTCACCGAGGTTTTACCCTCAGCGTACAACCCCGCCAACAACAGGCAGGATTTCACCTGGGCACTGGCCATGGGCAGTACATAGTTCAAGCCTTTTAGCGACTGCCCACCACGAATGCTCAGTGGCGGACGCCCGTCCGGCCCGGTTTCGATGATCGCGCCCATTTCCCGCAGCGGCTTGGCTACACGGTTCATCGGGCGCTTGGACAGCGAGGCATCGCCGGTCAGCACGCTGTCAAAGCTCTGCGCCGCCAATACACCGGCCAACAGGCGCATCGATGTGCCGGAATTACCCACATAGATCGGCCCCGGCGCAGCCTTCAGGCCATGCAGGCCGACACCGTGAATGGTCACGCGCCCATGGTGCGGGCCCTCGATCACCACGCCCATGTCGCGAAAGGCCTGCAAGGTCGCCAGGGCATCTTCACCCTCAAGGAAGCCCTCCACCTCGGTCACACCTTCGGCCAACGACCCCAGCATGATCGAGCGATGAGAGATCGACTTGTCACCCGGCACGCGGATGCGCCCGCTCAAGCGGCCACCCGGGCTGGCGATGAAGGTCAAGTCATCGGTGCTCACTGCGGTTTCCATGTAGGCCCGGCGCGCGAGGATCTTGCTGAAATGTTCACGCGCCACCCGCGCACGGGTGAACACGCCCAGCAGTTGATGGCCGTCTCCCGCATCCACCGCGTCGCGCAAGGCGTCGAGGTCACTGCGGAAGGTGTCCAGAGTGCGCAACACCGCTTCGCGATTGGCGAGGAAGATGTCGTGCCACATCACCGGATCGCTGCCGGCAATCCGCGTAAAATCGCGGAAGCCGCCGGCGGCGTAGCGGAAAATCTCGAGGTTCTCGTTGCGCTTGGCCAACGAATCCACCAAGCCAAATGCCAGCAGATGCGGCAAGTGACTGGTCGCTGCCAACACTTCGTCGTGACGCTCGACCTGCATATGCTCTACATCCGCGCCCAGCTCGCGCCAGAGACGATCCACCACTGCCAACGCCGTGGGATCGGTTTGCGCAAGCGGCGTCAGGATGACCTTATGCCGACGGAACAACTGCGCATTGGATGCCTCCACCCCGCTCTGCTCGGACCCAGCGATTGGATGGCCCGGCACAAAGCGCGGCGGCATCCCACCAAACGCCAATCGTGCCGCACGCACCACGTTGCCTTTGGCGCTGCCCACATCGGTAAGAATCGCTTGCCCGAGGTCCATACCAGCCAGTACCGCCAGCAATTTCTCCATGGCAAGGATCGGCACGGCGAGCTGGATCACATCCGCGCCCTGGCACGCAACGGCCAGGTCCGCTTCACAGCGGTCCACCACGCCCAACTCCACCGCCAACTTGCGCGACTGCGGGTCGAGGTCCACGCCCACCACTTCGCCACACAGCCCGCTTTCACGCAGGCCCTTGGCGAAGGAGCCACCGATCAACCCCAGGCCGACCACCACCAGGCGACCGATCATAGGCACAGCAGGTTGCAATGCAGTGACATCAACCACGGGCCAGAACCTTGGCCAACGCCTCAAGGAAGCGGCTGTTCTCAGCCGGCAGACCGATGGTGATACGCAGATGGTTCGGCATGCCGTAGTTGGCCACCGGGCGCACGATCACGCCCTCGCGCAGCAAGCCCTGGAACACCGGCGCAGCCACCTGGCCGAGGTCGACGCAGATGAAGTTGCCCTTGGACGGAATCCAGCCCAGGCCCAGCTCACGAAAACCTTCCTGCAATTGCAGCATGCCGCTTTCGTTGAGGCGACGGCCTTCTTCCAGGTATTCGGTATCCTGCACCGCCGCACAGGCGGCCGCCAGGGCCAGGCTGTTAACGTTGAACGGCTGGCGCACGCGGTTCAGCACATCGGCTACCACGGGCGTGGACAAGCCATAACCGACCCGCAACGACGCCAGGCCATAAGCCTTGGAGAACGTACGCGACACCAGCAGGTTCGGGTAGGCCGCGAGGAAATCCAGGCCATCGGGCAGGTCGCTGCCTTCGGCGTACTCGATGTAGGCTTCGTCCAGCACGACCAGCACATGCCCCGGCACGTCCTGCAGGAATTCGTTCAGTGCCTGCTCGTCAAACCAGGTGCCGGTCGGGTTGTTCGGGTTGGCGATAAACACCACGCGAGTCTGGGCATCGATGGCCGCCAGCATCGCCGGCAAGTCATGGCCCCAGTCCTTGGCAGGAATCACGCGAGCATCCGCCCCCACCGCCTGAGTCACGATCGGGTAGACCGCAAACGCGTGCTCGCTGAACACCGCATTCAAGCCTGGCGCCAGGTAAGCACGGGCGACCAGCTCAAGGATGTCATTGGAGCCATTGCCCAGGGTCACCTGGTTCAGCTCGACCCGGCACTTGTCCGCCAGCAAAGACTTGAGCGCAAAACCGTTGCCATCGGGATAACGGGTCAGTTCGGCCAGCTCTTCACGAATCGCCGCCAACACTTTTGGGCTAGGGCCCAGCGGGTTTTCGTTACTCGCCAGCTTGACGATTTTGGACGGGTCCAGATTCAACTCGCGGGCCAGTTCGTCCACAGGCTTGCCTGGAACGTAAGGCGAGAGTTGTTGCACGCCCGGCTGCGCCAGGGCGAGGAAGTTGCCACTCATGTCAAAGCCTCACAAAACCGCTTTCGGGTAAGAGCCCAGCACCTTGAGTGCCACGGCTTCCTGACTGATTTTCTCCAGCACGCCCTTGACCAGAGGGTCGCGGTGATGGCCCATGAAGTCGATAAAGAATACGTAGGTCCACTTACCGCTGCGCGAAGGACGAGTCTCGATGCGCGTCAGGTCAATCCCGTTGTCGTGGAACGGCACCAGCAGCTCATGCAGCGCGCCGGGCTTGTTGCTCATGGAGACGATGATCGAGGTCTTGTCGTCGCCGGTGGGCGGCACTTCCTGGCTGCCGATCATCAAAAAGCGCGTGGAGTTATCCGGGCGATCTTCGATCTTTTCGGCCAGGCGCGTCAGGCCGTACAGGCCGGCAGCCATATCGCCGGCAATCGCCGCCGAGTTCCACTCACCCTTGACCCGCTTGGCCGCCTCGGCGTTGCTGGACACCGCAACGCGCTCTACATTCGGGTAATGGGCGTCCAACCACTTGCGGCACTGGGCCAGGGACTGGGCGTGGGAATAGATACGGCTGATGCTGTCGGTCTTGGTGTTTTCACCCACCAGCAGGTGGTGGTGGATACGCAGCTCCACCTCACCGCAGATGACCATGTCGTGCTCAAGGAAGCTGTCCAGCGTGTGGTTGACCGCGCCTTCGGTGGAGTTTTCCACCGGCACCACGCCAAAATTCACCGCACCGGCCGCGACTTCACGGAAGACTTCGTCGATGGCCGCCATCGGCTTGCTGATCACCGCATGGCCGAAGTGCTTCATGGCTGCCGCCTGGGTGAAGGTGCCTTCAGGGCCGAGGTAAGCCACTTTCAGCGGCTGCTCCAGCGCCAGGCACGAGGACATGATTTCACGGAACAACCGCGCCATCTCTTCGTTGCCCAACGGGCCCTTGTTGCGTTCCATCACACGCTTGAGCACCTGGGCTTCACGCTCGGGCCGGTAGAACACCGGCACTTCGCCTTCCGCCAGGGACGCCATTTTCACCCGGGCCACTTCCTGGGCGCAGCGCGCGCGCTCACTGATCAGTTCCAGGACCTTCTCGTCCAGACTGTCAATGCGTACGCGCAGGGCCTTGAGTTCTTGCTCAGACATTAGCCGTGTTCCTTCTCGAACTCTGCCATGTAGGCAACCAGCGCATTGATGGCGTGGATGTCAACGGCGTTATAAATGGAGGCGCGCATGCCACCCACCGAGCGGTGGCCCTTGAGGTTCAGCAGGCCGCGCGCGTCGGCGCCGGCCAGGAACGGTTTGTCCAGGCGGTCGTCGGCCAGGCGGAACGGCACGTTCATCCACGAGCGGTCGCTGAGGTTGATCGGGTTGCTGTACAGGCCGCTGGCGTCGATAAAGTCGTACAGGACGCGCTTCTTCTCTTCATTGAGCTTGCCCATGGCCGCCACGCCGCCCTGCTCCTTGAGCCATTCGAACACCAGGCCCGACAGGTACCAGGCAAACGCCGGCGGGGTGTTGTACATCGAGCCGTTATCGGCCGCGACCTTGTAGTTGAGCATGGTCGGGCACACCGAGCGGGCGCGACCCAGCAGGTCTTCGCGGATGATATTGACCAGGATGCCGCTCGGGCCGATGTTCTTCTGCGCGCCGGCGTAGATCATGCCGTACTTGGACACGTCGATCGGGCGCGAGAGGATGTCCGAGGACATGTCGCACACCAGCGGAACGTCACCGACTTGCGGCACCCAATCAAATTCCAGGCCGCCGATGGTTTCGTTCGCGACGTAGTGAACGTAGGCCGCGTCCTTGGTCAGCTTCCACTCGTTCTGACCGGGAATGGCGAAGTAGTCGTAGGGCTTGGCGGTGCCCGCCACGTTGACATGGCCGTAGCGCGAGGCCTCCTCAATGGCCTTCTGCCCCCAGATACCGGTGTCGATATAGTCGGCAGTGCCGCCTTCGGGCAGCAGGTTCAGCGGTAACTGGGCGAACTGCTGGCTCGCACCACCCTGCAAGAACAGCACTTTGTAATTGGATGGGATGTCCAGCAGGTCGCGCAGGTCCTGCTCGGCCTTGTTGGCGATAGACACGAACTCATCGCTGCGATGGCTCATTTCCATCACGGAGAGGCCTTTTCCATGCCAGTCGAGGAGTTCACCCTGCGCACGCTGCAGGACTGCTTCAGGAAGCGCCGCGGGACCGGCACAGAAGTTATAGGCTCTCTTGCTCACATCCAATCTCACTCTGATCTGGTGGGGCTGCAATCATGTCAGCAACGCCCTCGTTCTGGAGCGGACATCTGTGGGAGCTGGCTTGCCTGCGATAGCAGCGCCGCGGTATCACTTAATGACCGAGGCGCCTGTATCGCAGGCAAGCCAGCTCCCACATGGACCGCGTCCAGGCAAAGGGCGCTGTATTTCATACGGGACAAACAACAAGGGGGCGAATCTTCATCCGCCCCCTGTGTGTCCGCTTATTCCTGCGGTTCTTCTTCGTCTGCGGCAGCGTCGAGGGTTGGCTCGTCAACGTTGTCATCGCCAGCTGCGATCACCTCGCCTTCAAATTCCTCACCTTCGAGCTCTTCACCTTCGACTTCCGAAGGCTCCTGCACACGCTCCAGGCCGACCAGTTTTTCGTCCTTGGCCAGCTTGATCAGGGTCACGCCCTGGGTGTTACGGCCCAGGCTCGACACTTCCGCCACACGGGTACGCACCAAGGTGCCCTGGTCGGAAATCAGCATGATCTCCTCGCCATCGAGCACCTGCACCGCGCCGACCAGACGGCCGTTGCGGTCGTTGCTGACCATGGCAATCACGCCCTGGCCGCCACGCTTGTACTCCGGGAACTCACTGATGGCGGTACGCTTGCCATAACCACGCTCGGACGCGGTGAGGATCTGGCTGCCTTCTTCCGGGATCAGCATCGAAATCAGCTTCTGCCCTTCCGGCAGGCGCATGCCGCGTACACCCCGGGCGGTACGGCCCATGGCACGCACGTCGGACTCCTTGAAACGTGTGACCTTGCCGCCGTCGGAGAACAGCATGACTTCGCGCTCGCCATCAGTGATGGCTGCGGAAATCAGCACGTCGCCTTCATCCAGCTCCAGGGCGATCAGGCCCACGCTGCGTTGACGGCTGAAGGATTCCAACGGGGTCTTCTTCACGGTGCCTTTGGCGGTGGCCATGAAGATGAAGTGGCCTTCGGTGTATTCCTCGACCGGCAGCATGGTAGTGATGTATTCATCACTGTCCAGGGGCAGCAGGTTGACCAACGGACGGCCACGGGCAGCGCGGGAGGCTTCCGGGATTTCGTAAGTCTTGAGCCAGTACACCTTGCCCTTGCTGGAGAACAGCAGCAGCGTGGTGTGGCTATTGGCGACCAGCAGGTGAGCGATGTAGTCCTCATCCTTCACGCCGGTAGCCGATTTACCTTTACCGCCACGACGCTGGGCCTGATAAGCAGCCAGCGGCTGGGTCTTGGCATAGCCGCCGTGGGAGATGGTCACCACGCGCTCTTCTTCCGGGATCATGTCACCCAGGGTCAGGTCCAGGCGCGCATCGAGGATTTCGGTGCGGCGCACGTCGCCGTATTCGGCGCGGATCACTTCCAGTTCTTCGCGGATCACTTCCATCAGGCGCACGGCGCTGCTGAGGATGCGGATCAACTCGCCGATCTGGTTGAGGATCTCCTGGTACTCGGCCAGCAGCTTCTCGTGTTCAAGGCCGGTGAGGCGGTGCAGACGCAGTTCCAGGATGGCCTGGGCCTGTTCTGGCGACAGGAAGTACTTGCCTTCACGCAGACCGTATTGCGGGTCCAGGGTCTCGGGGCGGCACGAGTCGGCGCCAGCGCGCTCAACCATTGCGACCACGGCGCTGGATTCCCAAGGCGTGCTGATCAGCGCTTCCTTGGCTTCCGACGGGGTTGGCGAGGCCTTGATCAGGGCGATCACCGGGTCGATGTTCGACAACGCAACCGCCTGGCCTTCCAGGATATGGCCGCGCTCGCGGGCCTTGCGCAGTTCGAACACGGTACGGCGGGTCACTACTTCGCGACGGTGACGCACGAAGGCTTCCAGCAGGTCCTTGAGGTTCAGGATGCGCGGGCGGCCGTCGATCAGGGCAACCACGTTGATACCAAACACGCTTTGCAGCTGGGTCTGAGCGTAGAGGTTGTTGAGGATCACCTCAGGCACTTCGCCGCGGCGCAGCTCGATGACCACGCGCATACCGTCCTTGTCGGACTCGTCGCGCAGCTCGGTGATGCCTTCCAGCTTCTTCTCTTTAACCAGCTCGGCGATCTTCTCGATCAGGCGTGCCTTGTTCAGTTGGTAAGGGAGCTCGGTGATGACGATCTGCTGGCGGCCACCGACCTTGTCGATATCTTCGATCATCGAGCGGGCACGCATGTAAATGCGCCCGCGGCCAGTGCGGTAGGCTTCGATGATGCCGGCGCGACCGTTGATGATCGCGGCGGTCGGGAAGTCCGGGCCGGGGATGTATTGCATCAGCTCATCGACGGTCAGCTCAGGGTTGTCGATAAGGGCCAGGCAACCGTCGATGACTTCACCGAGGTTGTGCGGCGGGATGTTGGTGGCCATGCCCACGGCGATACCGCTGGAACCGTTGACCAGCAGGTTGGGAATCTTGGTGGGCATGACAGCCGGGATCATTTCGGTGCCGTCGTAGTTCGGCACCCAGTCCACGGTTTCTTTATGCAGGTCGGCCAGCAGCTCGTGCGCCAGCTTGGTCATGCGCACTTCGGTGTATCGCATGGCTGCGGCGTTGTCGCCGTCCACCGAACCGAAGTTGCCCTGGCCGTCTACCAGCAGGTAGCGCAAGGAAAACGGCTGCGCCATCCGAACGATGGTGTCGTACACCGCAGTGTCGCCGTGAGGGTGATACTTACCGATCACGTCACCGACAACACGGGCAGATTTCTTGTACGGCTTGTTCCAGTCGTTACCCAGCTCGCTCATCGCGAACAGCACACGCCGGTGCACGGGCTTCAAGCCATCGCGCGCATCAGGCAGTGCCCGACCGACAATTACGCTCATCGCGTAGTCGAGGTAGGACTGTTTCAGCTCGTCTTCGATATTGACCGGGAGGATTTCTTTGGCCAGTTCGCCCATGAGAAGCCTGATTCCTTTTTCGGGTGAAACCTCGTCACATCCATTCGGGACGAACGAAGCTCGCCGCTGCCGGCACGGTGCCTGACAACGACTTACGACAAATCAACGAGTTATGACACGGATCTGCACGTTATAGGCAACCCCTCGGGGCAGCCCTGGAAACCGCCGGATGTTATCACAATCGCCGCCACGCACCTATCCCCCTGATGCGCATGGAGGCTAGTAATTTGACGGATGACAGGCTTGAAGGGGACGAGAGGGGCTCAGAGGCGCGATGGTGCTTTTTTGCGAGGGTGGAATGCAGACGTTTTGTTGACTTCAAGGGCCGATCGCAGGCAAGCCACCACCTTTGATTTGTGAATACAGTTAAAGGTGGGAGCTGGCTTGCCTGCGATGGCGCCCCCACAGGCACCCACACACTCAATGCAGCCGCTTACGGCACATCAACTTGGCCAGTTTGGCAGTGTCTGGCCGCTCGACAATGCCTTTTTCGGTGACGATCACGTCAATCAGGTCCGCAGGCGTCACATCAAATACAGGGTTAAGCGCCGCGATATCCAACCGCTGCCCATCCACCTCAAGCAACTCACCCGTATCGCGCTGCTCCAGCGCAACATCCTCCCCCGTAGCCATCATCAAATCGAGGGTCGAACTTGACGCCACCACCATAAAGCGCACGCCATGGTGCATGGCACAGACGGCCAGTTGATAAGTGCCGATCTTGCTGACCACATCGCCATTGGCCGCAACACAGTCAGCACCCACCACCACCCAGGTCACGCCTTTGGTCTTGAGGATATGCGCGCCCGCGGAGTCGGCATTCACCGCCACCGGGATGCCCTGGCTCGCCAACTCCCACGCCGTCAGACGCGAGCCTTGCAGCCATGGACGGGTTTCATTGACATAGACCTGCTCGACCAACCCCTCCAGATACGCCGCGTGAATCACCCCGAGGGCTGTGCCAACGCCGCCGGAAGCCAACGCGCCGGCATTGCCATGGGTAAGGATCGCCTGGGCATTGCCCTGATGCTTGCGAATCCGCTCCATACCCAGCTGGGCCATGACCACATTGGCTTCCCGATCACTCTCATGGATCGCGACGGCTTCGGCCTCCAGCACCACCAGCGGGTCGGCGTCCTGCTTGAGGCGATCCAGGCGGTCGCGCATGCGCTGCAAGGCCCAGAACAAATTCGATGCGGTCGGCCGGGTGTGGGCCAGCAAGGCGTAGTCTTCTTCCCACGCGGCCTGCCAGTCACCGCCCTCGGCGATGCGCTCGCGGGCGGCGAGCACCAAGCCATAGGCAGCGCAGATGCCGATGGCCGGTGCACCCCGCACCACCATGGTGCGAATGGCGTCGGCCACCGCTTCAACGGTACCGCAGGCCACCCAATGCTCCCGGGACGGCAAAACACGCTGGTCGAGCAGGTGCAGCGCGCCATCACGCCATTCGATGGCCTTCACGTTCTCTGCAGCCAACAGTCGGTCGCGCATCCCTTACCCCGCACTCATGAACAAAAGCCGCCGATTATAGCGATCCGCCAGCCGGGACGCTCGGGTATACTTCGCCCTTCTTTTATAGCTGCCTGGGAAGAAGCCTGCGATGACCTCCACTGCCGCCCCGCTCGACTTGTTGCTGCTGCCGACCTGGCTGGTACCCGTCGAGCCCGCTGGGGTGGTGCTCAAGGAGCACGGCCTGGGTATCCGCGATGGCTGCATTGCCTTTATCGGGCCACGGGACGCGGCGTTGAAGCTGGCGGCGCAAGAGGTGCGTGAACTGCCCGGCATGCTGCTCAGCCCCGGCCTGGTCAATGCACACGGCCATGCAGCCATGACCCTGTTCCGCGGCCTGGCCGACGATTTGCCACTGATGACCTGGCTGGAAAAGCACATCTGGCCAGCCGAAGCCAAATGGG
>NZ_BCBO01000140.1:0-55719 GCF_001320835.1 Pseudomonas sp. NBRC 111138
CTGGCGCAGCGTTCGAGGCGTCGGTTGACTGGAAAAACTGTTAGCCGGTAATCCCGCGCAGCGCAAAAAGAACAAGCCGCCAGGCGCTGCCCAGAAGCTCAACGATGAGGAGTCAACTTATGAGCGCACATGAAGCAACCACATCAACACCGGGAGAACGCGCGCAAGCGCTACTGCAAGTGCTCAAACAGAAGGATCTGATCCCCGACGGTTACATCGACCACATGACACAGCTGATGGCACACCAATGGAGCCCGGAGAACGGGGCTCAAGTGGTCGCCAAAGCCTGGGTGGACCCGCAGTTTCGCGAACTGCTGCTCAAAGACGGCACCGCGGCGTGCGCCCAATTTGGCTATACCGGCCCGCAGGGTGAATACATTGTTGCGCTGCCAGACACGCCCAGCGTGAAAAACGTGATTGTGTGCAGCCTTTGCTCCTGCACCAACTGGCCTGTCCTGGGTTTGCCGCCGGAGTGGTACAAGGGCTTCGAGTTCCGCGCCCGACTGGTGCGCGAAGGGCGCACCGTCCTGCGGGAGCTGGGCACCGAGCTGCCGGCCGACGTCATCGTCAAGGTGTGGGACACGAGCGCCGAAACCCGCTATCTGGTGCTGCCAGTACGGCCCAAGGGCAGCGAATACATGGATGAAGAAGCCCTGCGAAAACTGATCACCAAGGATGTCCTTATCGGCGTGGCGCTGCCTTACGTGGCGTAAACGGTGCCCTTTGTTTTTTGCATTTTTCAGAGGTATTCACAATGGATGGCTTTCACGATCTCGGTGGGTTTCAAGGCTTTGGCAAAATCCCTCACACCATCAACAGCCTGAGCTACCAACCCGTGTTCAAGCAGGACTGGGAACACCTGGCCTACAGCCTGATGTTTGTCGGTGCCGATCACTTGAAAAAGTTCAGCGTGGACGAAGTTCGCCATGCCGTGGAGCGCCTCGACGTGCGCCAACATGTCGGCACCCAATACTACGAACGCTATGTCATCGCGACCGCCACCCTGTTGGTCGAAACCGGTGTGATCACCCAGGCGGAACTCGACCAGGCCCTGGGTTCGCACTTCAAGCTGGCGAACCCCGCGCGTGCCAGCGGGCGCCCGGCGATCAGCGGCCGCCCGCCCTTTGAAGTGGGCGACCGGGTGGTGGTGCGCAACGAGTATGTGGCCGGGCATACCCGCATGCCGGCCTACGTGCGCGGCAAAGAAGGCGTGGTTGTGCACCGCACCGCGCAAAAGTGGCCCTTCCCTGACGCTATCGGCCACGGCGATCTGAGCGCGGCGCATCAGCCGACCTACCACGTCGAGTTTCGCGTGAAAGATCTCTGGGGCGATGCAGCAGATGAGGGGTTCGTGGTGGTCGACCTGTTCGAAAGCTACCTGGACCACGCCGATGGCACGGTGAACGCATGATGGACGGTGCCTTGGCAGGCCGACTGCCGGTGACGGTGCTTTCCGGCTTCCTCGGCGCCGGCAAAACCACCCTCCTCAACCATATCCTGCGCAATCGCGACGGCCTGCGCGTTGCGGTCATCGTCAATGATATGAGCGAGGTCAACATCGATGCCGAGCAGGTGCGGCGCGACGTAGCGCTGCACCGGGGCCGCGATGAGTTGATCGAGATGAGCAATGGCTGCATCTGCTGCACGCTGCGCGCCGATTTGCTCGAGCAGATCAGCGCCCTGGCACGCCAGCAACGTTTCGACTACTTGTTGATCGAGTCCACGGGGATTTCCGAGCCGATGCCGGTTGCCGAGACGTTCGCCTTCCTCGACGCGCAGGGCTTCAGCCTAAGCGAACTGGCGCGGCTCGATACGTTGGTGACGGTGGTCGATGGCAGTCGCTTTGAGGCATTGCTCGAATCGCCGGACATCGTGGACCGCGACGACGCACCCACGCGCCACCTGACCGACCTGCTGATCGAGCAAGTGGAATACGCCAACGTCATTCTCGTCAACAAACTGGACCTGATCGACGAGCCCGGCTACCAGGCCGTGCATGCGATCCTCGCCGGCCTTAACCCGAGCGCGCGGATCATACCGATGACTCAGGGTAACGTGGAGTTATCCGCCGTCCTCGGTACTCACCTGTTTGATTTGCCCAGCCTTGTGGCCTCGCCCGGCTGGATGAAAAAAATGCAGGCCGACGACGCACCGGCCTCTGAATCGGACACCTATGGCGTGACCTCCTGGGTGTACCGCGAGCGTGCCCCTTTTCACCCACAGCGATTACTCGATTTTCTCCAGCAGCCCTGGCGAAACGGGCGACTGTTGCGCAGCAAAGGTTACTTCTGGCTCGCCAGCAGGCACTCGGAAACCGGCCTGCTGGTGCAAAGCGGCAGGCAATTCCAATGGGACTACGTCGGGCACTGGTGGAACTTCATCGAGCAGGCGCAATGGCCGCTGGATGAATATCGGTTGCAGAACATCATGGCCAAGTGGGACAGCATTGTCGGCGATTGCCGGCAAGAGCTGGTCTTTATCGGCCAGGGCCTGGACACCCAGGCACTGCAGCGCGCACTCGACAATTGCCTGCTGAGCGCTCAGGAAATCGCCGCTGGCCCCTCGGCCTGGCAAGCCCTGCCGGGGGCGACAACCTTTGACTCCCTGGCCTTATCGGCGCCGACGCCGTCCTTGTAGGCTGACCCCATTTGACCGAGGTAGAGGTGGCCGCGCAGCCCGCGTGGGCAAAGCACATATTCCAACAATAATAACCAGGTACGTTATGCGCGATTACGACTCAGCAGTCTCATCCTTCGATTATCTACAGCTGGCTGCCCGGGACTTGCACGGCGAACCCGGCGCCTTGAATGCCTGCATTGAATGCTGCGACCGGCATGCCCATGGCAATGGCGTGGCGTTGTATTGTGAAACGCGCGATGGCCACGCCACGCAGCACACCTTCAGCGAACTGCAGGCGCACGCGGCGCGCTTCGGCAACTTCCTGCGAGCCCATGGCGTGCAGCCGGGGGATCGGGTTGCCGGCCTGATGCCACGCACGGTTGAACTGGTGATTGCCATCTTGGGAACCTGGCGCATCGGGGCGGTCTACCAACCACTCTTTACCGCGTTCGGCCCCAAGGCCATTGAACAGCGACTGGACTGTTCCAACGCGCGCTGGATCGTGACCGACGCCCACAATCGTCCCAAGCTGGACGAGCTCTTCGACTGCCCCCACGTCATCGTGACCGACGCCACCTCACGGCGTCCCAGCGACTACGCGTTTTGGGATGTGCTGGAACATCAACAACCCGACTGCACACCTGAGCTGCTGGACGCCCGTGCGCCGTTCCTGCTGATGTGCACCTCGGGCACCACAGGGCCGGCCAAGCCGCTGGAGGTGCCTTTGAGCGCCATCCTTGCCTTCAAAAGTTATATGCGCGATTCAATCGACCTGCGCGAAGACGACCGTTTCTGGAATCTCGCCGACCCCGGCTGGGCCTATGGCTTGTATTACGCAGTGACCGGGCCACTGGCGTGCGGCCGGGCCACGCTGTTCCATGACGGCCCTTTCACCACGCAAAGCACCAGCCGGATTATCGCCAAGTACGGGATCAGCAACCTGGCCGGCTCGCCTACGGCCTTTCGCCTGCTGATTGACGCCGGGGCCGAGTTCGCCGACGCCGTACGTGGCCAACTGCGTGTCGTCAGCAGCGCCGGCGAACCGCTCAACCCACAAGTCATCCGTTGGTTCGCCGAACAGCTCGGCGTGGTCATTCACGATCATTACGGCCAAACCGAAATCGGCATGGTGCTGTGCAATCACCATGGGTTACGCCATCGGGTCCGCGAGGGTTCTGCCGGTTATGCGGTGCCGGGGTACCGGATTGTCGTGCTGGACGATGCGCAAAGGGAGTTGCCGACAGGCCAGCCGGGCGTACTGGCGGTGGATCGCGAGCGCTCGCCCCTGTGCTGGTTCAATGGCTACCTTCACATGCCCACCAAGGCGTTTGTGGGCCGTTATTACTTGAGCGGCGATATCGTGGAGCTCAATGAGGACGCCAGTATCAGCTTTGTCGGCCGTAACGACGATGTGATCACCACGTCCGGCTACCGCGTGGGGCCTTTCGATGTGGAGAGCGCGCTCGTCGAACATCCGGCAGTCGTCGAAACCGCGGTGATCGGCAAGCCCGACCCGCAACGCACCGAACTGATCAAGGCGTTTGTCGTGCTCAATCGTGAGTACCTGCCCAGTGTCGAGTTGGCAGAAGTCTTGCGCCTGCATGTCCGACAGCGCCTGGCTGCGCATGCGTACCCACGGGAAATCGAGTTCGTCGAGCAACTGCCCAAGACCCCCAGTGGTAAGTTGCAGCGGTTCATACTGCGCAACCAGGAAATTGCCAAGCAGCAGGCACTCGACACATGAGGACGGCTCTCGCGCTCAGCCGCTCGGAGTTTCAGCGCAGAGCCCTGGAGCTGTTCAAGGAGCGTAGTTTCAGCCAGGTCAGCATGCGCGAATTGGCAGCGCATGTTGGCATCAGCCCGGGAGCAATTTATCACCATGTAGAGAGCAAGGAAGCCATGTTGTATGAGTGGCTGATAGAGCTGTATCAGGCGCTCTTGTCGCACGTCGACCGGATCAACACCCGTAGATTGACGCCGGCACAACGTCTGACAACACTGATCGAAGGCCATCTTCAATTGCATGAACAGATGACCGGGCACTTCAAGTTAGCGGTCATGGACGCCAATTGCCTGGGCGCTCCGATGCAGGCGAGCGTTGAGCGATTGAGGCGAGCCTATGAGTCGCAACTCATGAAGGTGATCGGCCAGCAGGGCCATCAGCCCGGCGGGCCGTTGCGTGAGGGAGCGCTCACGGCGATTTTGCCCGTACTGAACAGCCTGCCCACATGGCTGAGCCCGACGATTGATAACTGTCAGCGTCGGCTTATTACAAAGACCATCGCCGATGCGGTCATAAAGGCCATTAATTCCCTACCTTGAGTGCCGCTGCCCAGCTCTGAAATGGCAACAGCAATGCAAAGCCAGGTATTTTGGGGATCTATATAGCCTCTAAACGGCCCTTGCAGGCCCAATAGCCTCCTACACGCCTATCGCCTTGGCCAAGGCGCTTAGTCGCTCCTTCTCATGCTGCAGTGTCAGTGTTGCATGCGCGCGTGTGATGAGTTGGTCCGCCTGCCTAAGGCACGCCGTTTTGAACAGAACAGGGTTTATTTCGGCAAGGCTGATAAGGGCTTTCAACAGGCGAGCATCCACTTCGAACACACCTGCACCGTCTCTGCTGATCGGGGCGAAGAAATCCTCAAACAGATCATCGACGTTCAGCCCTCGAACAAATACCTGCTCACACTGCTGATCTGTCTGCCGGCCAGACCCGCCGGGCTTACCCCAGCATGTCAACGTTCTCACTCCCCGGCCAATCACATCAATAGCGGTACCTGGATCGTTGACGGCAGGTGACAACGCGCGCGAAGCGATTTCAGAGAGGACGCAGAGCCCGAAACGGGGATCGTGTTCGAATGTGCGACGGTTACCGATGGTCAGCGTAGACAGGATCTTTTCCCTGGTGGCCTGTGTGCCATCGTCTTGCCTGGTGCCCAGGCTGACCACGTGCAACAGTGGCATGCCTTCGTGTACGAAGGTTCCCGGCACCACCTCCAGGTAAATATGCGTGCAGTCATGCTGCGCGATAGCGCCCAAGGCCAACACGTCGATATGCTGCACATAGCCCGTCTGCTCACTTTCGATGGTCATTGCGCCGGGGGCCAGAGCGTGATCGGCCGGGTAGGCTGCAGCGCCGAGGCAGGGCCATTGGGCGCGTTGGCTGATGGCCGCCATGGCCGCTTTTTCGACGCGGTCGATGGTTTCTCCTACCCTGCCGAGCTTGGACAAATGGTCGATCCACCGCAGCAGGGTGTAGACCACCAGTACAACCACGGCGATGGTCACCGCGAACAGCAGCACGCGACCCTGTGCGCCGTAGGCGCCGGTGCTCAGGGCAATGATGCCTACCAGGCTGAAAAGAAATGAGCCAATAAACGTAGCGAGGGCGTTTTGCGTCGTAGTGTCCTCCATCACCAAAGTGGTGGCTCGCGGGGTCACACCACTACTTGCGGCACCGTACGCGGTGACCATCGTGCTCAACGAAAAGGTCGTGACGGCCAGCATGCTGGACGCAATGATGCCCAGAATCTTGTCCACCGCATCTGCACCGATGCGCGTGGGCAGGGACTCGGGAACGAAGTCTTTGAACACAACGGCAAGCAGTGCCGTAGCGACCCCTAGAAGCGAGAACAAGGAGGCTCTGAACCACAATCGCTTGGTGAGACGATGGGTTGCCCAGCGCAAACGGTCGATCATGTGGTGCCCTCGGTGACTGCGTCGATTTGAACGGAGTGTACATGGCTGTCGATACTGGCTAAGTTGAATTAATCCTGGCCATCTCAAAAATGGAACACTGCCCATGTTCGACCTCAACGAGCTCTTTCTTTACGCCAAGGTGGTCGAGCACGGCGGCTTTGCGGCGGCGGGCCGTGCGCTGAACCTGCCCAAATCGACCTTGAGCCGCAGAGTCAGCCAGCTTGAAGCCAGGCTGGGGGCGCGGCTGATACAGCGTTCGACGCGCCAGTTCCAGGTCACCGATATCGGCCAGGCCTATTACCGCCATTGCGTGGCGATGATTGCCGAAGCCGAGTCGGCCGAAGATGTGATTGCCTTCAACAAATCAGAGCCGCGGGGCGTGATCCGCTTGAGTTGCACCACTGCGCTGCTCAACTACTGGGTGGCGCCGATGCTCGCCCAATTCATGGCGCAATGCGCCAGCGTCGAACTGAACGTGAAAAGCTTCAACCGCAAGGTCGACATCATCAGCGAAGGCTATGACATGGCCTTGAACCTGTGTTTCCCGCCGCTGGAAAGCAGTGAGCTGGTCATGAAGGTACTGGCTAAAAGTCCTCAGGTACTGGTGGCGAGCGCGACTTTTCTGCAGGACGCTCCCCTGCCCTCGCTACCGGCTGACCTTGCCGGGCTGGCGACGATCCATTGGGGCAACCCGTTGCTTGCGTACCTGTGGGACCTGACCGCGCCGGACGGCGCGACGGCCCAGGTCGCGCACACGCCACGCCTGGTCAGTGATGATATGTCGACCCTGAAAAACGCAGCACTGGCGGGCGTGGGCATCGCCAACCTGCCTCAGGTGGTCGTGAAAGACGAACTGGCCGATGGCCGTTTGATTGCCGTATTGCCTGAATGGCAACCCGCTGAAGGCGTGATCACCGCCGTGTTCCCCTCCAGGCGTGGGCTGATGCCGTCGGTGCGGTCCTTGATCGACTTTCTGGGCGACGCGTTTGAGGCGCCGTGATGCTCCCACGGATTGCTGGGAAAGTTCCTTGCACCCTCAGCAACAGTCTTTTGTCATCAATCACATTGATAGCTCCCTAACAAAACCCCCATGCTAGAGGGCTGACTCCGCGCTTATATCATTCCGAATGATAGTTACCTTTGCTTCATTCGATTCGTGACCTAGCACCTCCCCGCGCATGATCCGCCCATCTCAAATACATTGGCGGATGCACCTCATGGAACAGTCACTCAAACATTTGCGCTTCCCTCTGGCGATATTGGCCGTGGTGGTGATGAGCGCGTGCGGCAAGTCCCCGGAACAAGCGGCCGCCATGCCTCCTGCCAAGGTCAGCGTGGCCAAGGTGCTGGAACAACCGGTCAACGAGTGGGACGAGTTCACCGGGCGCCTTGAAGCGCCGGAAACCGTGCAGATTCGTCCTCGGGTGTCCGGCCAGATTGACCAAGTCGCTTTTACTGAAGGCGCTTTGGTCAAGAAAGGCGACCTGTTGTTCCAGATCGACCCGCGCCCGTTCCAGGCCGAAGTACGCCGCCTGGAGGCCCAACTGGCTCAGACCAAAGCCGCCGCCACCCGCAGCGAAAACGAAGCGCAACGCGGCGAACGCCTGCGCCAGAGCAATGCGATCTCCGCCGAGCTGGCCGACTCACGCACCACCGCCGCCCAGGAAGCCCGCGCCGCCATGGCCGGGATCCAGGCGCAGTTGGACCTGGCCAAGCTGAACCTGAGCTTCACCCGCGTGACCTCGCCCATCAGTGGCCGCGTCAGCCGTGCCGAAATCACCGCCGGCAACCTGGTAACCGCCGATACCACTGCGCTCACCAGTGTGGTCTCCACCGACAAGGTCTATGCCTACTTCGATGCCGATGAGCGCGTGTTCCTCAAGTACACCGAACTGGCCCGTGAAGGCCGGCGCGGCGCAACCACCCCTGTGTACCTGGGCCTGTCCAACGAAACCGGTAACCCGCACCTGGGCCAGATGAACTTCGTCGACAACCAGGTCAACCCGGCTACCGGCACCATCCGTGGCCGTGCGGTGTTCGACAACAGCAAGGGCGAATACACCCCTGGCCTGTATGCGCGCTTGAAACTGGTCGGCAGCGGCACCTATTCGGCGGTGTTGATCAACGACGAAGCCGTCGGCACTGACCTGGGCAAGAAATTCGTGCTGGTGATGGACGGCGACAAGCCGGCTTATCGCGCGGTGGAACTGGGGCCGAAAATCGAAGGCTTGCGCATCGTGCGCAGCGGCTTGACCAAGGACGACACCGTGATCGTCAAGGGCCTGCAGCGTGTACGCCCAGGCTCGCCGGTCGCACCGGAAACCATCCCGATGGCCAGCAAGGAAACCCTCGCCGCCTTGGCCCAACAACGACAAGCGCTTGAAGCCAGCAACCTGGAGCAAGTGGCGCCGGAAAAACCCGCGCCCAAGCTCGCAAGCGTCGCGACTCCACGCGGTTAAGGGATACAACTCAAGATGAATTTTTCCAAGTTCTTCATTTCACGGCCGATCTTCGCAGCGGTACTGTCGCTGTTGATCCTGATCGCCGGCGCAATCTCGCTGTTCCAACTGCCGATCAGCGAATACCCGGAGGTGGTGCCGCCGACCGTGGTAGTGCGCGCCAACTTCCCGGGTGCCAACCCCAAAGTCATCGGTGAAACCGTGGCCGCGCCGTTGGAGCAAGCCATCACTGGTGTCGAGAACATGCTGTACATGTCCTCGCAGTCCACCGCCGACGGCAAGCTGACCCTAACCATCACCTTCGCCCTGGGCACCGACCTGGACAACGCGCAGGTGCAGGTACAAAACCGTGTGACGCGCACCCAGCCCAAGCTGCCGGAGGAAGTGACGCGCATCGGTATTACCGTGGACAAGGCCTCCCCCGACCTGACCATGGTGGTGCACTTGACCTCCCCGGATCAGCGTTATGACATGTTGTACCTGTCCAACTACGCGATCCTCAATATCAAGGACGAACTGGCCCGCCTGGGCGGCGTCGGTGACGTGCAGTTGTTCGGCATGGGCGACTACTCCCTGCGCGTGTGGCTGGACCCGAACAAAACCGCTTCGCGCAACCTGACGGCGACTGATGTGGTCACGGCGATCCGCGAGCAGAACCGCCAGGTGGCAGCCGGTGCCCTGGGCGCCCAGCCTGCGCCGAGTGACACAAGCTTCCAGTTGTCGGTCAATACCCAGGGCCGCCTGGTCACTGAGGAAGAGTTCGAGAACATCGTGATTCGCGCCGGCGCCAACGGTGAAATCACCCGCCTCAAGGACATCGCCAGGGTCGAACTGGGCTCCAGCCAATACGCGCTGCGCTCGTTGATCGATAACCAGCCCGCCGTTGCGATTCCGATTTTCCAGCGTCCAGGCTCCAATGCCATCGACATCTCCAACGATGTACGCAGCAAAATGGCCGAGCTGAAAAAGAGCTTTCCGGCGGGCATGGATTACCGCATCGCCTATGACCCGACTATCTTTGTGCGCGGTTCCATCGAAGCGGTGGTGCATACCCTGTTTGAAGCACTGATCCTCGTGGTGCTGGTGGTGATTCTGTTCCTGCAGACCTGGCGCGCCTCGATCATTCCATTGGTGGCGGTACCGGTATCCTTGATCGGTACCTTTGCGGTGATGCACCTGTTCGGGTTCTCGCTCAACGCCCTGTCATTGTTCGGCCTGGTACTGGCCATCGGCATCGTGGTGGACGACGCCATCGTGGTGGTGGAGAACGTCGAGCGTAATATCGAACTGGGTCTGGAGCCGTTCCCGGCGACCGAAAAAGCCATGAGTGAAGTGACCGGCCCCATCATCGCCACGGCGCTGGTGCTGTGTGCGGTGTTCATTCCGGCCGCCTTTATCAGTGGCTTGACCGGGCAGTTCTATAAGCAGTTCGCCTTGACCATCGCGATCTCAACCGTGATCTCGGCGTTCAACTCCCTGACCCTGTCCCCTGCCCTGGCCGCTGTGCTGCTGCGCGGCCACGACGCGCCGAAGGACCGTTTCTCCAAGTTCCTCGACAAGGTCTTCGGAGGCTGGCTGTTCCGTCCCTTCAACCGCTTTTTCGAAAAGGCCAGCCATGGCTATGTAGGCACCGTGCGCCGTGTGATTCGCGGCAGCGGCATTGCCTTGTTCGTCTACGCGGGTTTGATGGTGCTGACGTTCTTCGGCTTTGCCCACACACCGACGGGTTTCGTACCGGCGCAGGACAAGCAATACCTGGTGGCCTTCGCCCAACTGCCCGACGCGGCGAGCCTGGACCGCACCGAAAACGTGATGAAGCGCATGTCGGAGATCGCCCTTAAACAACCCGGCGTGGAAGCCGCAATTGCCTTCCCGGGCCTGTCGATCAACGGGTTCACCAACAGTCCGAACAGCGGCATCGTGTTCGTGACCTTGAAGCCCTTTGATGAGCGCAAAGACCCAAGCATGTCTGCCGGTGCGATTGCCGGTGCACTGAATGGCCAATACGCCAATATCGAAGAAGCCTACATGGCGATCTTCCCGCCGCCGCCGGTACAAGGCCTGGGCACCATCGGCGGGTTCCGCCTGCAGATCGAAGACCGTGGCAACCTCGGCTACGACGAGCTGTATAAAGAAGTGCAGAACGTGATCGCCAAGAGCCACGGCGTGCCTGAACTGTTCGGCCTGTTCACCAGCTACACAGTGAACGTGCCGCAAGTCGACGCCGCCATTGACCGCGAAAAGGCCAAGACCCACGGCGTGGCGATCAGCGACATCTTCGACACGCTGCAGGTCTACCTGGGTTCGTTGTATGCCAACGACTTCAACCGCTTCGGGCGTACCTACCAGGTCAACGTGCAGGCCGAGCAACAGTTCCGCCAGGACTCTGACCAGATCGGCCAACTGAAAGTGCGTAACAACAAAGGCGAGATGATCCCGCTGGCGACCTTTATCAAGGTCAGCGACACCTCGGGCCCGGACCGCGTCATGCACTACAACGGCTTCATCACCGCAGAAATCAACGGCAACGCCGCGCCGGGCTACAGCTCCGGCCAGGCCCAGGCCGCGATTGAAAAACTGCTCAAAGATGAACTGCCCAACGGCATGACCTACGAGTGGACCGACCTGACCTATCAGCAAATCCTCTCGGGCAATACTGCGCTGTTCGTGTTCCCGCTCTGCGTACTGCTGGCGTTCCTGGTGCTCGCCGCCCAATACGAAAGCTGGAGCCTGCCGCTGGCGGTGATCCTGATCGTACCGATGACGCTGCTGTCGGCCATTACCGGGGTGATCATCTCGGGCGGCGACAACAACATCTTCACCCAGATCGGCCTGATCGTACTGGTGGGCCTGGCGTGCAAGAACGCGATTCTGATCGTCGAGTTCGCCAAGGATAAACAGCAGGAAGGCCTCGATCCGCTCGCCGCGGTACTGGAAGCCTGCCGCCTGCGTCTGCGGCCGATCCTGATGACCTCGTTCGCGTTCATCATGGGTGTGGTGCCGTTGGTGCTCTCCAGCGGTGCCGGCGCCGAGATGCGCCATGCCATGGGCGTGGCGGTGTTCTCCGGGATGATCGGTGTGACTTTCTTCGGTCTGTTGCTGACACCAGTGTTCTACGTACTGATCCGTCGCTATGTCGAGCGCAGTGAAGCGCGCAAAGCGGCCAAGGCCTTGAAGCTGGAGACACAGCAATGAGTGTGAAAGTATTCCTGCCGAGCCTGTTGGTGCTGGCGCTCGCCGCCTGTGCCGTAGGCCCGGACTACAAGACCCAGCCACTGGAGGCGGCCAATATCACGGCCGCCGCCGACACCAAGAGCTACGACCACGCCAAATACGAAGGCATCTGGTGGCAGCAGTTCGACGACCCGACCCTCAACCAGCTGGTGACCCAGTCCCTGAGCGGCAACCGCGACCTGCGCGTGGCCTTCGCCCGTCTGCGGGCGGCACGGGCCATCCGTGATGATGCGGCCAACGACATCATGCCGGTGGTCACCTCCCGCGCCAGCAGCGATGTGGGCAAGGGCCAGATTCCCGGCCAGACCACCAAACGCGTCAACAGCGAGCGCTACGACCTGGGCCTGGACATGGCCTGGGAAGTGGATTTGTTCGGACGTATCCGCCGCAACCTGGAAGCCAGTGACGCCGACCAACAGGTGGCCGAAGCCGACCTGTACCAGCTGCAAGTCACCATGATTGCCGAGCTGGTGGATGCCTACGGCCAACTGCGCGGTGCGCAACTGCGCGAACGTATTGCCCTGGACAACCTGAAGAACCAGCAGGAGTCGCGTGCCATCACCGTCAGCCTGCGTGATGCTGGCGTCGGTGATCAGCTCGACGTGGAACGTGCCGATGCGCGCCTGGCGGCGGTGGAAGCCAGCGTGCCGCAACTGCAGGCTGAACAAGTGCGCGAGCGCAACCGCATCGCCACCCTCCTCGGCCAGCGCCCCGACAAGCTGAGCGTGGACCTGAGCCCGAAAGACTTGCCAGCGATTGCCAAGGCGTTGCCGATTGGCGACCCAGGGCAACTGCTGCAACGGCGCCCGGACATCCTCAGCGCCGAACGCAAACTGGCCGCCGCCACCGCACGTATCGGCGTGGCCAAGGCCGACCTGTTCCCACGGGTGAGCCTCAGCGGTTTCCTCGGATTCACCGCCGGGCGCGGTTCGCAGATCGGCTCGGCCGCCGCGAATGCCTGGTCTCTAGGGCCGAGCATCACTTGGGCCGCGTTTGACCTGGGCAGCGTACGCGCGCGTTTGCGTGGCGCGAATGCCGAAGCCGATGGCGCACTGGCGACCTATGAACAGCAAGTGTTGCTGGCATTGGAAGAGTCTGAAAACGCCTTCAGCGACTACGGCAAGCGCCAGCAACGTTTGGTCTCGCTGATCCGCCAAAGCGAATCCAGCCGCGCCGCCGCCGACCTTGCGGCGATCCGCTACCGCGAAGGCACCGTGGACTTCCTGGTCCTGCTCGACGCCCAGCGCGAACGCCTGGCCGCCGAAGACGCCCAGGCCCAGGCCGAAGTCGACCTGTATCGCGGCATCGTCGCAATCTACAAGGCCCTTGGGGGTGGTTGGCAGCCGGATACAGTGGTGGCTAGCAGCAAGTGATGTAAAGAGCTCCTTTGGTTGGTCGCATCCAGCCAATTTTTAGCCCTGCGATCCATTCGGTCGCGGGGCTTTTTTTTAGCCTGGCATTAGCGGATCAATCAATTTGGCCTACGTGTAATACTTATCTGAAAGAAGCTTCCCAAATATTCAAACAGGTTAAATATCTGTCGCAAGGGGTCGATAGCAGGGTGAACCTTTCATCCTATAAGGAGACGAGCATGGATATGAGAGTGGTAATGCCCAATGCGCTTTCTAAGCAGGCAGATGCTTTTGTCATCAAAAACCCAGAGAAAACGACGAACACGTTTACTTTTACTGAAGAGTCCAAAGCCGTTGATGAACTGCGAGTGTGGCAGCAAACGCATCTTGCTGACCTGAAGCAGTTTTTAAAGAGCTATGACATGACATCTATTAGCACTGACGAGCTAAAAGTGGTCGGAAGGCGGTTGTACGAGAGCTATATCATTGATGCAAACGCTTTCGGCGTATTCACATTTGGAGATGGTGCATTTGATGCCAACGGAAAACAAACAAACACACAGGTAAAATTCAACGCAATCGCCCTATTCAACGAAAAGCTGGATGATTACCTTGACTTTGTTAAAAGCAACCCAAGCGTGGGGCGATCGCAAGGCATTCCTGAATACATAAAAGGGATGGTGGATGCTAATCGCGCTATTAATGCGTTGGCGTACTTCTCGAACTCTTCGAAAAATGATCTGTCAGTCGAAGAGCATGCTTGATCCCGACGCAGAAACCCAAATCGAAGTGTGCCAGAACCTCTGGCACACCTTATTTATCTATGGGTCAGCGGCCGTATCTAACGGTACCCGAATAGGACTTTGATTCCCCATCCGGGTTGTGAAGCCTCACTCGATAGGTACCTAAGGTTCCTACCCAGGAAGTATTGGCTGAAAGCGCGTTACCGGCGACGGCTTTCCAGGAACTGCCGACCTCTTGATCAATATAAATCTGAGGACTTCTCCCTGCACCGCCAGCGGAAACCATGGCATTTATATTTGCGCCGGAGCAACCGTTCGCACCACTTATCGTGAAGGGACCATGGGCGACACTATCACCTCCAGGCCCGATTATCCCGGTGAAGCTCTCTGAAATATTCAAGCAAAGCGCAGACACCTGAACAGACACCACCATCAACGCACTAAAGGGTAACGCAATTAAACGCTTCATAAGTTCACCATCACATTATGGATTGAAAACTTAACGCATGAAGGTCATCACGCCACGTGCTCATTCAGCTATAGCAACGCCCTCACAGTTAAGTACTGTGACCCCTCTACCCAAAAGCGTCTGTAGCGGCCGCGTAGGATCACCATTAAAACTGTGCACGATTTTTTGTTCCGGATATGCCAGCCACTTCCTAAAAACAATAAGGCAGGGTCTGTCATACTCAAGCGAAGGGCGCTGTCAGTTATTTCCTAATCCCGCCTGTAACGCCACTTTCACGCAAGTCAGGTGCCGTCCTGGCCGCCCATTCTAAAAAGAACCTTTTTTAAAATACCAAGTGCTCTTGCACATAGGCCTTGAACGCCTGGTCACGTGCCGGCTGATGCGTGGGCGGGCGCTCGGGAAGCACTGTACCGGGAGGCTGCTGCATTAATCGGTAAACTCCGATCAGCTTCCTGGAGCCCTGCTCCATCGCGTAGATCAACCCTGGCGCGGGGGCGCGCGCAGAGCGTTTGCTGACGATTCTTATGGGTACCTGATCGGTGATCGGTAATTCCCCAAAAGCCGCCTGCGCGGCTTCAATTATCGCGCGGTTCTGCTTGAACAAGTTGGGGTCTGTCTTGAGCTGAGACAGCAGGGCAACACTGGTCATCGTGGACTCCGCGTTGAGATTGCCGGCGCGGGAGCCATACATGTTGACGCCCGTCTTGCCCACAAGGACTGGTGCATCTTCACCTGGCAGGACCAACACTGCAGGGTCGGTATGCCCGTTGGCCAGGTTGAGCAAACCTGCCGCATTTTCTTCATCTGTTCTCAACCGCGTGAGGTAGGCGAGATCAAGCGTACCTCGGCTCACAGGGCCTGGCAGGTGGTCCAATTCATGAATCAACGCGTTGCTCATAGCGCCTTCGTGGGAGCCGAAATGCTGGTAATAGCGCTTGGCACCATCGATGTTGACCTCCATGAATTTCCCCGTCTTATCGACCTTGAAATCTTCCGGGATGACCTGCGCCACCCATCGTTGGTCCCGGGAGCGCATGAACTTTATGTTTCTGGTGGTCAGCGCTTGAGCGTTGGTCTTGAGCCGTGTAAGGCGAGAGGTCATCAGTTTTCGTGCGTGATCAGGTCTAATGCCCTGGAAGCTCTTGAGCACAAAGTCCACGTCTTCAGTCAGCGCAGGGTCTGCTAGCGCTTTAAGTGCATCGTCCACCTTGGACACCATCAGCGGCTGCGAACGCTCGATGAGTTCCTTGACCTCCGCGCGTGTGGCTCTCGGCCCTGGCTTGACCTTGCCTTCGTTCGGTTGCGTCTCCACCGGGCGCTCTTCCTGCGGCTTTTCTGTGCTTTTTAGCGAGTCGCGGCGCATTTGCCGAACGCGCCCGACCCGTTGTTCTTCGAGTTGCGCTTTCCAAGCGGCGCGCACCACGCTCTGGGACTTCTCTCCAAGCCGATACAGGCGGCTTCCTACCCACTTGGCGGCTTTGAGCAGAGGTTCAGAGAGGCCGGCGAATGGATTGAGCAAACCGTTGGTGACTGTCCCCACCGCCCGGGTAGCCGCCGCCAGCCTGGAAAAGCCGGTTTGCGCCTTATCGAACGCTGCAGCCCCCTCCGCTGCACCTCCTGCGACGACAGTAATGGCTACCGCAACGTCGGTGGCGCACCCTGTCAACGCTCTCAGATCTTTTTTGACGTGCCCGGAGACAATGTCGTCGTAGCAAGCCTTGAAGGGAATCAATGTATTTACAAGTGTTTTACTGACCCGTTTGACCCGATCCTGGAAACGCTCCGAGGCCGTTTGCCCCATTGCGGTAGTGAGGAGTTGTTCGGGATCCAGCACCAGATTGCGTTGGGCTACGTAGTCAGCAATCGCATTGGCCCGCTCCGAAAAAAAACCAAGCGGTGCCAGCGTTTGTGAAGATGTCGCCGCCGGCAGTGTTTCGCGCAATGCCCTGATCTGCACCTCGGATGCCCCCGCCCGTGGACCGTCCACGTGGGACTTCATACGGGTCACCCACAACCGCGGGACGATTGCCTCGCCTTTGTCCAACATCGCCTTGAAGTCGTGCCGTTCGACATAGGTCCCGCTCATGGGAAAAAACTCATAACACTTGGCATCTTTGCCCTGCCCGACGCCGATCAGGAAGCCATAGCGCCCCCTCACCGCCTGGAGTTGCTCATCGGCATCTGTTATGGAAGTACCTGCGCCATTAATGGACTCGGCCTCGACTCGATAAAAGGTCAGTTCCTGAGTGGCCAGTGCCTGCCGGTCCGCGTAGGGCATTTTGCTGAGAATGTCTTTCAGGCCCGTGGAGACGGCCTTTTGAAAACGCTCGGTATCACCCTTGACAGCCTCGGCAAGGGACTGCCCGGAATGTTTCAACCTCGTGAAGTGCACCCGCAGGGAAGCCAGCCTGGGGTCATATTCATCTTTGAACAACGTGGCGCCAGTCATATCCACAAGCCTGGTCGAGGCAAATTCACCGTACTTGAGATTGCCGCTCATGTGCAGGTCAACCAGGCTTTCCTTAAAGCCGAGACTGCGCTGCAACCAGGGTAACCCGGGCACCATATTAGACAGCAACTGGGGAAACCGGTACGCCACGGTATGCATCGGTTCGTTCAGATCGTGCCCGGGAAGCACGCGTTCGAGGTCAGCCTGTGCTCGCGCTCGCCGGTCTTTTATCGGGGTGCTCAATGTTACAAGGGCCTGATGAGAGCTCTCGATATAGTCGTTGTATTTTGTCGCCGCGACTTGCAGGTCTTGGGTGGTGTACTGATCGTCCGCTCGCCGAGCAATTACCCCGTGCATCGTTGCCCAATCAAGCAGCGGTTCTGTTTCGATGGCATGAAACAACACCACTTGCTCCGGCGTCTGGGCCTGGAGGATGGCGCGCTCCAGCACCTGGTCATAGGTGAGGGTGCGGCTGGAGCCCTCTGCTGACTCCTCCAGCAACGCGACAGTTTTCCTGAGTACCACCCAGGCAGGAGAGCCGATGCGCAACGTATCCGGCGTGTCTGGCAGCACAAACTCTGGAGCGACACTGGCCAGCATGATATGCACAGTGGCATCCACCGCCTCGGGCCGCACGCGCCCATTGCGCACCAGATGCGCCTTCAAGTCGCCCTTGACTTCTGCCAGGGTACGCCCGGCGTTAGCCGGTGAGTACAGGTCATAACCTGCGATATGGTTTCTACGCTGCCCCAGCTCGGGGTCAATGCTCAACATCAGGGCAGTCAGCAGCAATTGGTTGCGCTGGTCGTTTGAAAACCCGGCAGGATCACGCCCAATCGCAGCCAGCAATGTGTTCTGCCGATAGCGATTGAGCGGTGCATGGCTACTCAGATGCCGAGTGATCTGATCATCCATGTTTTGCGTGGTCACGTTCATGCTGGTGAGGATGCCGTCGCCGACATAGGTTCTTAACGCCTCGACCAAGCGTTGGCGTTCGTCAAGGCTCAGGCTTGGGTGACCTGGCTCCGGTGCCTGCGCAGATGCCCAGGTGTAGTTGCCCAAGGCAGGACTCGATGGTAGCCCAAGACGCTGCCAATTGATCAGGTTACGCACCTGCGCGGCCGTTCGCGGCAGGTTTTCACCACTCAGCCCTGGAAAACTTTGTTGCAGAAACGCCAGCGCGGTGGTGTCTTTGTCGACGGCGCCAGGACGGGGTGCCAGGTTAAACCGCAGGTTCGCCAGGTCGACGAAGGCATAGTCAGCCTTATCGAGCACACTGCGCTCCAACACGGTCAACCAGGCTTGCCGGTCAATCGCGTCCGCCTCGCCTTGAGTGAATCTGTGTTGCGCGGGATCCGACCCGGCAACCCACGATGACGAGACCTCAGGGGGGGTAACAAAAGGTGGGGGACCGAAACGCGCTGAAGAGAGAAGAGGTATTGCTGCAGGAACTTTTGATAACACGTCCATGACCCAGCGTTCAATAAGGGTTTCCAGACTGAGAGAAGGTCTGCGCTGGCTCCATAGGAAAAAGACGAGGCGCAAGCCAGACCTTTCGCTACGCTAATTGCCGCCGATTCAACTCGCGTCGCGCAGAATCAGGCTGCGCAAGTGCCCCGGATTGGACCCGGACCACTTGCGGAACGCCTTGTAGAACGAACTGGTATCGGCAAACCCCAACCGCGACGCAATCTCGGCAAAACTGATCTGCGGTTCAGCCAGCCACACAATCGCCAGCTCCTTGCGTACACCGTCTTTGAGCCCCTGATAAGTCTGCCCCTCCTCTGCCAGGCGGCGGCGCAGGGTGGAAGCGGAAATGCACAAGCTGGCCGCAAGGCCCTCGGTTTCAGGCCAGGTATGGGGCGGCATCTGGCGCAGGTCGTGCTTGATGCGGGTGGCGAGGCTTTCGGGATCGCGGTATTTGACCAGGATGTTGGCCGGCGCACGGGCAAGGAAGCGCTTGAGTTCTTCCGGACTGCGCTTGATCGGCAGGTCGAGACAATCGGCTGAAAAAATCATGCGTGTGCGTGGTCGGTCAAAGCGCAGGTTGTCAGAAAACATCACCCGGTAATCGTCACAGAAGTCCGGCCGCGCGCAACGCAGTTCAATGGCGAGGATCGGGATGCGCCGCCCCGCCAGCCAGCAGGCGACGCCGTGGACGATCATCCAATAGGTGAAATAGGTAAAAGCGCGTTTTGGCTCATCAGGTTCGAGCAGGACAATCTCCGCCAGACTCTGCTGGCGAACCAGTTGGGCCGGAAGATGCTCAAGCATCAACGAGAGAAACCCCAAGCCGGTTTCCAGGCCGGCCGCCAGGCTGGGTTGCGCCATGGAGGCGCGACACAGGAACGCCAGGCTACCGGACTTGAGTGTGCGTGGGTCCATGCCAAAAAACTCATCGTCCCTGCGCCGCGCCAGCAAGCGCCACAGACGTGCATAGGCCGTGGCCGCCACGCGAGCGTCGGGCTGCTCAAGCAACGCCGGGTCAATCCCGACTTTGCTCAATGCCTCAACGGTGGCCGCTCCCGGCGCGCAACTGTGCAACAGCGCTTCGCGCACAAGGTGGATGGAGATAGTGTCTTTTTCCGACATGGGGCGTTGAACTGTCCGGCTGCAGTCTGGGTGGTCTGCATCATAAAGGCGGTTGCGCTTCGCCACCACCGTTCAGCCCACGTTCAGCAAAGGTCAATATTTCTTGTTTAGCAATGAGTATCATTATGTTACAACTTAGCTCCCTAACTAGTTGTGCCCGGGTGCCCGATGCTCGTTCCTTTTTTAATCATGCTGCGCGAAGGCATTGAAGCGGCATTAATCGTTGGCATTATCGCCAGTTACCTGCAACAGACCGGGCGTGGCCAGTGGATGCCTGCAGTGTGGATCGGCGTGTTCCTGGCGGCAGCGCTGGCGCTGCTGGTGGGCGGCGGCCTGGAGTTGGTCAGTGCGGAATTCCCGCAAAAGCAGCAGGAATTGTTTGAAGGTGTCGTCGGTCTGGTGGCCGTGGGCATCCTCAGTTCCATGGTGTTCTGGATGCGCAAAGTGGCGCGCTCGATTAAACACTCGCTGCATGAATCCCTCGATCATGCGCTGGCCGGCTCCAGGCATCAGGTGTTCGCCTTGATCGCCATGGTGTTCTTCGCCGTGGCCCGCGAAGGGCTGGAGACGGTGTTCTTCCTGTTGGCCGTGTTCCAGCAAAGCGAAGGTCCGGGCGCTCCGGTGGGCGCCCTGCTTGGCCTGGCGCTGGCCATTGTTGTGGGTTTGCTGATTTATTCCGGCAGCATGCGCCTGAACCTCAGTGCGTTTTTCCGCTGGACCGGCCTGTTCATCCTGGTGGTCGCGGCCGGCATTCTCGCCAATTCGGTGCAAGCCCTGCATGAAGCCGGCGTGTGGAATCACTGGCAGACCGTGCTATTCGACTTCAGCGCTGCGTTGCCCATGGACAGCCCGCTCGGTTCGGTACTGGCCGGTATGTTCGGTTACCAGGAGGCGCCGACCGTGAGCACCCTGGGCGCCTATCTGATTTACCTGGTGGTGGCCCTGGTGATGTTCTTCCTGCCCGCGGCCCCTACCCAGCCCGTTGCCAATACCTCTTCAGTTTCCAGCCAGTAAGGACCGTCTCTTGTCCAACCCAACCCCTCAATCGGCCCCGCCGTCCCGCGCCCTGCGCTGGGGCGTGGCCGGCTCGGTGGTGGTGATGATCGCCGCCGGAGGCCTGTTCTACTACGCCTCGCAATTGGCCGCCGGCAAGCGCCAGACCAACCACAATGAAATCGCGGTGACCATCCACGGCCACGCCTGCGAACCCAACGCCCTGACGGTACCAGCAGGACATGCCAGCTTTCGCATCATCAACCGCTCCGACCGCGCGGTGGAGTGGGAAATCCTCGACGGCGTGCTGGTGGTCGAAGAGCGGGAAAACATCGCCCCAGGCCTGAGCCAAGTGATCAACGCCAACCTGCTGCCCGGCGACTACGCCATTACCTGTGGCCTGCTGAGCAACCCTCGCGGCACCTTGCATGTCACGCCCACGGCAGAGTCTGACGCCCAGGCCAAGGCCAAGCCGTCGATGGTGGCCTTTATCGGCCCGTTGTCGGAGTTTCGCGTGTACCTGAGCAGCCAAGGCGGTGCGCTGGTCAAGGCCGTAACGGTCCTGCAACAGGCCATCGCCGCCGGCGACCTGGCCCAGGCCCAGGCGCTGTATGTACCGGCGCGCGAGGCGTATCAGCGCCTGGCGCCGGCGTCTCAGCGTCTGGCCGAATTGGATAACGCGATCAATGCCCGCGCCGATTATTTTGAACAGCGCGAGCAGGACCCCGCCTTCAGCGGCTTCCACCGCCTCGAATACAGCCTGTTCCAGCAACACAGCCTTGATGGCCTCGCGCCGGTCGCCCAACGCCTGGTTACCGACGTCACCACGCTCAAGCAGCAATTACTGGCCCAGTCCCTGCCCCCGGAGCAACTGGTGAGCATCGTGGTCCGCAACCTCAACAGCCTGGCGGACGTGCGAGCGGCGAGCGGTGAAGAGGAACGCTACAGCCACATCGACTTGAACGGCTTTGCCGCCAATCAGCAGGTCGCGCGCAAGGTGGTCGACCTGATGCGCCCGTTGCTGGTCAAGTCCGCCGCCGACCTGTTGCCCGCTATCGACAGCGCGCTCAACGCCTTCGACAGCGAACTCGACGGGCTCAAGGTGAATGACCGCTACCCCAGCTACGACAAGGTTACAGCCGATCAGCGCAAGCAGATCGGCGACAAGGCCAAGGCACTGGCCGTTGCACTCGATGGAATCGACCCCGCCCTTGGCCTTTCCGGCCTGCAGTGAAGACGACCGCATACATGAGTGATACAGAACAGTTTGACCTCCAACGTCGCCGCGTCCTGTTGGGCATGGCGGCCACCGGCGCTGCGATTGCCGGCAGCAGCCTGACCTGCCCGGCGATGGCGGCAGCGGCTGAGCAAGTCACCACCGCACCGCGCAGTGACAAGACCCAGGACCACCAGGCGTTTTTCGGCAAGCACCAAAGCGGCATCGTCACCCCGCGCCCGGCCTGCGGCATGGTCGTGGCGTTCGATGTACTGGCCAGCGACCGCCAAGATCTGGAACGTCTGTTCCGCACCCTCAACGAGCGCATCGCATTCCTGATGACCGGCGGCACCGTGCCCCAGGTCGACCCGAAATTGCCGCCCACCGATTCCGGCATCCTTGGCCCTGTGGTCACACCGGATAACCTGACCATTACAGTATCGGTCGGTGAGTCGTTGTTCGACGAACGCTTCGGCCTTGCCGCCGCCAAGCCCAAGCGCCTGAGTCGCATGGTCGGCTTTCCCAACGATGCACTGGAACCGGCGCAGTGTCACGGCGACCTGAGCCTGCAGTTCAGCTCCAACACCCCAGACACCAATATCCACGCGCTGCGCGACATCGTCAAAACCCTGCCCGACCTGCTGCTGGTGCGCTGGAAGCAAGAAGGCAGCGTGCCGCCCCAGGCACCGGCCAAGCCCGGCGAACCGGCACAGAGTGCGCGCAACTTCCTGGGTTTTCGCGATGGCTCGGCCAACCCCAACTCCAACGATGACAAGGCCATGGACCAGATCGTCTGGGTACAGCCCACCAGCGACGAGCCGGCCTGGGCCGCCCATGGCAGTTACCAGGCCGTGCGCATCATCCGTAACTTTGTCGAGCGCTGGGATCGCACTCCGCTGCAAGAACAGGAAAGCATCATCGGCCGTATCAAACCCACGGGCGCGCCCATGGACGGCCAGCACGAAACCCAGGTCCCGGACTACCGCAAGGACCCGCAAGGCAAGTTGACCAAGCTTGATGCCCACATCCGCCTGGCCAACCCGCGCACCCCGCAGACCCAGGCCAACCTGATCCTGCGGCGGCCGTTCAACTACTCCAACGGCGTCAACAAAAACGGTCAACTGGACATGGGCTTGTTGTTCATCTGCTACCAGGCTGACCTGGAGAAAGGCTTTATCAGCGTGCAAACCCGGCTCAACGGCGAACCGCTGGAGGAGTACCTCAAGCCAGTGGGTGGCGGGTATTTCTTTACCTTGCCGGGCGTCACCGGGCCCAAGGATTTCATCGGACGCACGCTGCTCGCCGCAACGCACCCTCACCCCCCTGCCAAGACCTAAAACACCCCACAGCGGAATGCCTCCCATGAAGAAGTCGTCTATCGCGTTGTTGTTACTCAGCCTTTCGCCACTGGCAAGCTTCGCCGCTACTGCGCCGTTGGACCTGGTGGGCCCGGTGTCGGATTACAAAATCTACGTCACCGAAGAAATCGCTGAGCTGGTCACCCAGACCCAGGCGTTTACTGACGCCATCAATAAAGGCGACCTGGCCACCGCCAAGAAGCTCTACGCGCCGACTCGCGTGCACTATGAGTCCATCGAGCCGATCGCCGAGCTGTTCAGCGACCTCGACGCGTCCATCGACTCACGCGTCGACGATCACGAGAAAGGCGTCAAGGCCGAAGACTTCACCGGTTTCCACCGCATCGAGTACAGCCTGTTCTCCGAGAACACCACCCAGGGCCTCGCCGCCCTGGCCGATAAACTCAACAAGGACGTGTTGGACCTGAAAACCCGGGTTGACGGCCTGACCTTCCCGCCGGAAAAAGTCGTCGGCGGCGCCGCAGCGCTGCTTGAGGAAGTCGCCGCCACCAAGATTTCCGGTGAGGAAGACCGTTACAGCCATACCGACCTGTACGACTTCCAAGGCAACATCGACGGTGCAAAGAAAATCGTCGACCTGTTCCGTGGCCAGATCGACCACCAAGACAAGGCATTTTTGGCCAAGGTCGATAAAAACTTCGCCGCCGTGGACAAGATCCTGGCCAAATACAAGACCTCGGATGGCGGCTTCGAGACCTACGACAAAGTCAAGGAAAACGACCGTAAGGCTTTAGTGGGCCCGGTCAATACACTGGCAGAAGATTTGTCCACTTTGCGTGGGAAGTTGGGACTCAACTGATCGAAAGCGCCCCCCGTACGTCACGGCGAGGGCGCTGCCTGAAGTGTTTCAGGTCGTCATGCGGGCAGTGCTTCAAACCCATCCAGCGGCGTGCCGGTCGGCAACCCGGTCTTTGGATGGGTCGCGTACCAACGTCCATCGGTCTGTACCGCGTACACCGGTATCGAATGATTGTGTCCGTTATGAGCAACAGGCTGAACCGCCTGCTCCTGGACATTGTGCGGCGCCTGCAACTGGTTTGATACACCCAGGCAAGTGCGCAGTTTTTCTTCCACCACGCCAAGCTTTAAAAGCACTGAGGGGTTCGATGCCCTGCCTAACGCTTTAGGCAGCGCGACGAGCCCTTTCCCTCCAGCGGCCATCAAATCTGCCGCGCCATCCAGTGGGTTCAAGAAGCCACTGACCACCTCAACCCCCTTTTCCAGTACGCGAAACGCCTTGACGCCGAAGGGAGCCACAGCTTTTGTGGACTTGACGAGCGGTTTCAAGGTTCCAAATGCCCCACCTGCGAATGCCCCGGCGGTGTCGATGATCAGCCCGCGCATCCCTTCAACGATGTTGCCTTTGGTCAGGTCAATGACGGCCCCGACAAACGGGATCATGCTCAACAAAATACTGTCGTTGCGGCGCAACATTTCGCGCTTTTGTTCCAGCGGCAACATGCCGTGCGCGACCTTCAGCACGCTGGCACGATGATGGATAAAATTGCCCTGCATGATCCGATCGACAATTGACCGGGTGCGGGGCGACGAAAAACTGTTAGGCACCTGGTTGGATGCCTCGCCCTGTACAGAGACCGGCGTAGCGTGCAGGGTCTCGCCCAGCTTATCAATAATGACACCTGGCGAGGTCACACCGGGCCTGGGCAAGGCATTGGAGCTGTAAGCGGCAAAATCAAATGGTTCCACCGCGCCCAGCCGCACGGGGAGCTCTGACACCGCCCAAGGCCCATATGTCTTCGGCACCGTTTGAAAGGTCCCTCCGAGGGCCAAATCACGCGGCAGGTCTTCGCGCTTGACGATCAACAGCTTGTCCGGGAACACCTCGAAGTAGCTGATTACCCCGTTGTAATTACAGCGTATCAGCGTGCCCTTTCGCCCTCTGCGCTCCTCCACCTGCTCCGGTGTTACATCTATCTCAGGCACGCTATCGGTTGCCTCGCGCAAGGCAAACAGGTCCACCTCCCCCCACTCCAAGGCTTGGCGATCAGCCAACGGCAGTTGGGCGATCATGCGTCTTGTGGCGATGCTCAAACCCTGCTTGAGTTTGTCCAGGTAGGCATCGACTTCACCGGGCAACTGGGCCTGCACATCCGGTAAATGGGCGATCCTGGCGTTCAACGCTTGCACGTTGGCATCAACGGCTGCCTGGTCGGATGCGCTCAGCCGCGGTATGACAAATGGAGAGGTGCGCCGGGCTGGTTGTGGCGGCTGCTCCCCGGGCGCCAGCAGCATCCACCGGTCCCTTGTAAGGTCGCCGGTCATGTACGTCTCGATCAGCGTACGCGTTCTCGGCTCGGACAGCTTCATGTTGCGGCGTTCATCCGGGTCTGCGATGTATACCCGCATGGCTTTCAACTGTTCCGCGCTCAGGCCTGGAAATACTGTCTGCAAGTTCCTGATCGCCGAGTCTTCTCGTATAGGCAGCGGCAGGTTGAACTGCTCCAACGCATAAACGAGTTGCTCGCACTCCTCATTGAAAGCCGTGATGGCCTGCAGATGGTGCTGCTGTGTGTAGCGGCCATCCACTGGCTTTTCATAAAGCCCGCGCATCAAGCCCCAATCGAGTAACACGTCGATCCCATAATTATCCAATACCGCCGCTTCGCCCGGCGTACTGGTGCTCAGCCGGCTGAGTCCCATAATTTCGGTGTAGCTCATGCGCCGCGAGCAACCAGGCCCACCTTGCCGCTCGGCAAACGTGACCCCCAGGCGAAAGTCGGCCCATTCCACCGAGCCTATCCGCATCGTGGAAGGGATATCCCGGACCAGAAACTCGGGCGCGCTACTGGCCAACAACAGATGCGCGGCCAGCGGTACCGTCTTTGGATCGAGCAAGGTGTTCTGAGCCAGTTGGGTCTCGATTTCAGCGCGTACCGATGCCATCGTCCGTCCACTGTTGGCGGGCTGATAGATGTCATAACCGGCAACGTTTCCAGGGCGCCGAGGCATCTCGGGGTCGATCTGCAGCAGAACCGCCGTGAGTTCCCACTGCTTGGCTTCGAGGGTTGATAAGTCATAAGTACCGGACGTGCCCTGAAAATACAGACTGCGAGCAGCGGCCTTGCCCCATTCCAGAGCTAACGGTTGGTCAAGTATCCGCTCCAGTATCTTGTCGGCGTTGGCACGCACCTCCTGCGGGGTGTGCTCATCGAGTACGCCTTGAAAATCCAAGGCGCGCAATAGACTCGGTTCGCTGCGACCGATGGCATCGTCGCTCAAGAGTTGCGCTATCAAGCGTTTGTCATTTTCAGACAACATGCCCGGTACCCATGGTCGTGCAAGCAATTGCGCGTAATTACCCAGCGCGGGGGCAGGCGCCACCGCAGCTTGCAACCAGCGAATGACATTGCGCACTTCCTTCGCGGTCTTGGGTACGAGGAAGCCGTGAGAAATCAGTACATCACGCACGGCGGCCTTGTCGGCACCGTCTGTGGCAAGCACCGACGTGGCGCCGATCGGCGTCTGCGCATCGGCCAGCGACACCTCTTCGTCGTCGGGTCGATTGCGAACCAGATCAGCCAGGCAACCTGCCAGGTATTGACGCTCGTCCAGCCGGTCGATGGTTTTTCTTGCCGCAAGGCTGCTGCCCTGCAGCCGGCCTTTTGTCTCGGTTGACCAACCGGACCATTCCTCCGCCAACAGATGTCCACGCACCAACGCCAACTCATCGGCATTCGTTGGCGGGGTGATGTCATGCCACTGCAAGACAGCATTGCGAGAAAACCGGTCGGACTGTTCCGGCACATAAGCCACCCCATTACCCGCACTATCCAGCGCCGTGGCAGCGGCGCGCAATCGGGCCCCGACCTGCCACCAGCCAGAATCGTCGTTCAGAGTGAACGTCTTTCGCGTTCCCACGCGACCGCTTAAGACCAGCCCTGTGATCGAATCCGGTTTCACCACCACGGTATCCAGGGCCATGCCTTTGCTCATAATCCACGCCTTGACTTCATCAGTATTGAACGCACTGCGCAAAGCGGCAAAGCCTGCGTAGAAAGTGCTGTCGGTGGGGATCTGGACGAGGGAATCCCACGCGTGGCGCGTGGCTGATGTCGCCAGCTCGTTACGCAGGCGGTGATCACCCTCGCTCGACGCCAAGGGCACAGGTTGCAGCGTCCATCGTCGGGGACTATCTACAGCAGGATTTGAGGCTGCTTCGCGCTTGCTGCGAACAACGGGGTCGGGGAAGGCGTTTGCCGCCGGGCTCACAGAATGTAGCGGCGGCGTAAACGCAAGGGTGTCGCGACTAGGGCTGATACTCGACATGTCTGTTTCCTCTGAACCAATCAAGGGCAGAGTTCTCGTCCCTAAGAACCGTCGAGAAACAACGTAGCAACCAACACAAGCTATGCGAGTAGGTAAACTCCTAAGGCGGTGAAAACAGTCCTACAGAATACGGTACAGCAACCGCTCGATGCGCACTCGACTGACCCGGCGCAGGAACTTGCCCACCGCGGGTGGATAATCCACCAGCGTTTGCAACTGTTGGTAGCCCTCGATACGGGTTACGTGCTGGAAGATCTGGGCCAACTCGGTACGCCGCGGCGCTAGCCACTGCCCTTGTGGATCGTCGATCAGCAAGCCGTTTTCCAAATCGAGGCGAAACGCCCGAGGGTTGAGGTTGTTGCCGGTGAGCAAGGTGTAGCGCTCATCCACCCACATGCCCTTTAGATGGTAGGTGTTATCGCCGTCGCGCCATAAGTGCAGGTTCAACTGGCCGCTGTTGATCATCGGCTGATGCCGCTTGGCAAAGCGTCGCAGGCTGATCTCGTACAGGTACGGCAACGCCGCAATCACCTTGAAAGGATCGGTGGGCGGAATGTAGAAATCGTTGGCGGTCTTGTCGCCCACCACGATGTCGATCTTCACACCGCGTGCCAGAGCGCGGTTGATCTCACGGGTCACCGGCAATGGGAGGTTGAAATACGGCGTGCAAATAGTCAGCTGCTGCTGGGCGCTGGCGATCAATTCGAGGATCACCCGGCTCAACGGGTTGTTCTTGCCGACGCCCAGCAATGGGCTGACCGACAGATGACCGTTGGGAAACTGGCCGGCCGTGGTGTCGTAGGCCGCATGCTTGAGACGGCTGCGCAGGTCGCCGATGTCGTTGCGCAGGCTGCGAGTGGTGGGCGGGTTCGGCAGGTCCAGGCGATGCACGGCCTTGGACGCCACCAGGCCGTGTTCCACCAGATGCTGCATCGAATCGGCCAAAGGTTGGCTATGGATCAGATGGTAACGGTCGAAGCGGTATTTATCGAACTTGTGCAGGTACACATTGTTCAGGCTGGCGCCGCTGTACAGCACGCTGTCATCGATCACGAAACCCTTGAGGTGCAACACGCCGAACAGCTCGCGGGTTTGCACCGGCACGCCGTACACCGGTACTTCGGTGGCGTGGCGCTGAGTCATCGCCTGGTACCAGGCGCTGTTGCCCGGTTGCTTGCCCGCGCCGATCAACCCGCGCTGGGCGCGCAGCCAATCAACCATCACCACGATGTCCAGTTCGGGCCGTGCGGCCTTGGCGGCATGCAGCGCGTCGTAGATTTCCTGCCCCGCCTCATCCTGCTGCAAGTACAAGGCAACGATGTATATACGCCGCGTGGCCTGGGCGATTTTCTCCAACAAGCAGCGACGGTAGGCGTCGGCGCTGGGCAGCACTTCAATGGCCTCGTTGGACAACGGGAAACCGCGCAGCTTGGGCAACAGGGAGCGTTTGAAGAACGACGGCATAGGGCTCGCAATGGGTCGAATCCGAAGAGGCCCAAAGCTTACACCATGAGGCTGCTCAGGTCTCGCAGTGGGCAATTCAAAAAACCTGTTGACCATGAAGAACGATCGTTCTACTGTGCGAAACATGAACGATATCACTCAGAATGAAACCCGCGACATCATCCTCGACGTCACCGAAAAATTGATCTATCGCCACGGCATTGCTGCCACCGGCATGGACTTACTGGTGAAAACCGCCGGGGTGTCGAGAAAGAGTATCTACCGCTACTTCGCCAACAAGGATGAGTTGGTGATTGCTGCCCTTCAACGCCGCGACGAGCGCTGGATGCAGTGGCTGCGCAGCGAAGTGGAACACAGCGACGACAGCGGCCAGCGCCTGCTGGAGCTGTTCAGCGCGCTCAAGCGCTGGTTCGGCTCGGCGGACTTTCGCGGCTGCGCCTTTATTAACACTAGCGGTGAAACCGGCGACGCCCAGGACCCGGTGCGCCTGTTGGCCAAGGCCCATAAACGCAAACTGTTCGAGTACGCACTCGAACTGTGCCAAGCACATGGCACTCCCGACCCGGAGCAGCAGGCCGCGCAACTGCTGATCCTGATCGATGGTGCCATTACCGTCGCCCTGGTCATGGGTGATTCAACAGCTGCCGATAATGCGCAATGCATGGCGCGGACCTTACTGCAACTTTGAACTCACAGCCCAGGCAACTTTCGACCCAACCTTAATTACTTTGAGGAGCCGCCCATGTCAGCCCAAGAAGACGTCCGTCCACCCCTGCCGCCGTTTACCCGCGATTCGGCCATCGAAAAAGTCCGCCTGGCGGAAGACGGCTGGAACTCCCGCGACCCACAACGCGTGTCTCTGGCCTACACCCTGGATACGAACTGGCGCAACCGCGCCGAATTTGCCCATAACCGCGAAGAAGCCAAGCAGTTCCTGAGCCGCAAATGGGCCAAGGAGCTGGATTATCGACTGATCAAGGAATTGTGGGCCTTCACCGATAACCGCATCGCGGTGCGCTATGCCTATGAATGGCACGATGATTCGGGTAACTGGTTTCGCTCGTACGGCAATGAGAACTGGGAGTTCGACGAGAACGGCTTGATGGCCAACCGCTTTGCCTGCATCAACGATATGCCGATCAAAGAGAACGAGCGCCAGTTCCATTGGCCGCTGGGGCGGCGCCCGGATGACCATCCAGGCCTGTCAGAGCTGGGGCTATAACCCCGACTCTGCAGACCGAATGAGATCCAATGTGGGAGCTGGCTTGCCTAAGAAAGCGGTGGTGCAGTAACAGATTCAGCGCCTGAAACACCGCCTTCGCAGGCAAGCCAGCTCCCACACTTGGATCGCAGGGCATCAATTGGATCAGCGTCTGCTACAGCCCCCACATTTCTAGTCCTGATTCAGCCCAACCCGATACAACACGCCGTCATCCTCATCGGTCAGCACATACAGAAAGCCATCCGACCCCTGCCGCACATCGCGAATTCGCGCTTTCAATTCGCCCAACAAGCGTTCTTCGTGGATCACCTTGTCCCCCTCGAACTGCAACCGAATCAGCTCTTGGCTGGCCAGCGCGCCGATAAACAGGTTGTGCTGCCATGCCTTGAATCGGTCGGCGTCGTAGAACGCCATGCCACTGATGCCCGGCGATTTCTCCCAGACATGATGGGGCGCCACTGTGCCCTCTGCCGTTTTGCCCTTGGCTTCCGGAATCGGCAGCAGGGAATAGTTGATGCCATGGGTTGCCAACGGCCAACCGTAGTTCTTGCCGCGCTCGATGATATTGACTTCGTCGCCGCCACGGGGCCCGTGTTCATGTTCCCAGATCGTGCCGCTCCAGGGGTTCAGGGCCAGCCCCTGAGGGTTACGCTGCCCGTAGGACCAGATTTCCGGACGCACGCCGGGTTGACCGACAAAAGGGTTGTCGTCCGGCACGCGCCCATCCGGGTAGATGCGCACCACTTTACCTTGCAGCTTGTCCAAGTCTTGGGCCGTGGGGCGGTCGTTGTTCTCCCCGAGAGTCACGAACAGGTAGCCATCACGGTCGAAGGCCAGGCGCGAGCCGAAGTGGTTGCCAGTAGACAGCTTGGGCTCCTGGCGCAGTATCACCTTGAAGTCTTCCAAGCCGCTCAAGTCGGCCGCCAAACGCCCGCGCCCTACGGCTGTACCGGCCTTGCCGCCCTCGCCACCGCCTTCGGCGTACGACAGGTAAACCAGGCGGTCTTGCTTGAAGTCTGGCGACAGCACCACATCCAGCAACCCACCCTGCCCTTTGGCCCATACCTGCGGCACGCCCTTCAAGGGCGCAGACAGCTTGCCGTCCGGGCTCACAAAACGCAGGTTTCCAGGCAGTTCGGTCACCAGGAAACCTTGCTGGTCGGGCAAAAACGCCAGTGCCCACGGATGGTCAAGGCCCTTGGCAACCGGCGTGGCGGTGATGCTGCCTTGCTCGCTGGGGAACTGTTGGCTATCGGCGGCATACGCCGCGCTCAACGGCAGTAACGCGCTGGCGCACAGGGCGGCTAGCAGGGTTTTACTTACAAACATAAGGCGAAATCCTTAGCGGCGATTGCCGTTGGCATCATAGGTGGGCGCTTTGGGTACGGTGGCTGGTCGGCTGGGGGCCGCCTCCTGCTTGGGGTAACGGTTGCCGATGCCGCCGTTTTCCAGCGTCGGCCGCGGGTTTGCCGGGACAGGCTGGATACTGCGAACCGCCGGTGCATTGGGCTGGGTGCCCTGCATGCTATTGGGGTTGGCCCGGTGAATAGGGCCGTAGTCGCTACGCCCTGGCAGATTTTGCGCCTGGGCCAATGGCGCAAGGGCCAGGCCCAGCGCCAATGCTGAAAGATGACGTACACAACGGTTCATGGCCAAACCTCTCTATGCCAAGTACTACGTGCTTTCGATAACACGCTACGCCGTGGGTTCGCGTTGTGACACTAAATAGTTTCTCATCAGGTGTAACACGATCTGTCCGAGCATCTATCCGCCGAAACTTTTGCCGTGCTCTGCGAGTCACCAGCACACAGGCTCTTCGTTGAGGAATAACACCTATGCCACGGGCAATCTGGAAAGGCGCCATCAGTTTCGGCTTGGTTCACATCCCGGTATCGCTGGTCTCGGCGACCTCTTCACAAGGCGTCGACTTCGACTGGCTGGACAAGCGCAGCATGGACCCGGTGGGCTATAAGCGCATCAACAAAACCACCGGCAAGGAAGTCACCAAGGACAATATCGTCAAGGGCGTGGCCTTTGAAAAAGGACGCTATGTGGTGCTCAGCGAAGACGAAATTCGCTCGGCCCACCCCAAGTCCACCCAGACCATCGAAATCATCGCCTTCGTCGCCAGCGACCAGATCCCCCTGCAAAACATCGACACGCCTTACTTTCTCGCCCCGGATAAACGCGGCGGCAAGGTCTATGCACTGCTGCGCGAAGCGCTGAAAAAAACCGGCAAGGTCGCCCTGGCCAATGTGGTGCTGCACACCAAGCAGCATCTGGCTGCGTTGATGCCGCTGGAATCGGCCCTGGTGCTGGTCATGCTGCGCTGGCCCGCCGAAGTGCGCAGCCTGGATGAGTTGGAGTTGGGCAGCGATGTGACAAAGCCGACCCTGGCCAAAGGTGAATTGGACATGGCCAAGCGCCTGGTGGAAGACATGAGCGCCGATTGGCAGCCCGATGAATACCGTGACAGCTTCCAGGACAAGATCAGGGCGCTGGTGGCGAAGAAGGCCAAGGCCGGCAAGATCGAAGATGTGGAAACGGCCGAAGGCGGCGAAGAGCGAAAATCCGCGGATGTCATCGACCTGACGGAACTGCTCAAACGCAGCCTGGCGGGTAAACCTGCGGCGAAAAAGAGCGCCGCGAAAAAGTCCAATAACAAGGCCTCTTGAGCCTGCCATTGACGGGAGAACGACATGGCAAAGCCCCTGAGCGAGTACAACCGCAAGCGCGATTTCAAGATCACCGCCGAACCCGCAGGCAGCTCACCCGCCAGCAAACGTAACGCTTCGGCCCTGAGCTTTGTGATTCAAAAGCATGATGCGCGCAACCTGCATTACGACTTTCGCCTGGAACTGGATGGCGTGCTGTTGAGCTGGGCGGTGCCCAAGGGCCCAAGCCTGGACCCGAGCCAGAAACGCCTGGCGGTGCATGTTGAAGACCACCCACTGAGCTATGGCAGTTTCGAGGGCAGTATCCCCACCGGCCAATACGGTGCGGGGGATGTAATCGTGTGGGACCGAGGCATCTGGCAACCCCACGATGACCCGCGCAAAGCCTACGCGGCGGGTAAACTCAAATTCACCCTGGTGGGTGAAAAACTCTCCGGTGACTGGGCGCTGGTGCGTACCCGCCTAAAGGGCAGCGGTGACAAGGAGCAGTGGCTGTTGATCAAGGAAAACGATCAGCAGGCGCGCCCGGCCTCTGAGTTCGATATTGTCGAGGCCGAGCCCGCCAGCGTGCTCAGCGATGCGGTCGTGGGCAAGCCAAAAGCCAAGGCCAAGACCGCGCCAAAAGCCAAAGCGCCCAAGCGCAACGCTGCCCTGCCTGACGAGTTTGCCCCCCAACTGGCAACCTTGGTCGACCGCGCCCCCGAAGGTGATTGGCGTTACGAAATCAAGTTCGACGGCTACCGCATCATGGCGCGCATTCGCGACGGTGAAGTGCGCCTGTTCACCCGCAACGGCCACGACTGGACCGAGCGCCTGCCGCGTCAGTGCAAAGCCTTGCAAGCGCTCAAGCTCAAAGACAGTTGGCTGGATGGCGAAGTGGTCAGCCTCAATGGCGACGGGCTGCCGGATTTCCAGGCGCTGCAAAACGCATTCGATATCGGCCGCAGCCTGGACATCGTCTATTACCTGTTCGATGCACCCTTTTTGAATGGCCGCGACCAGCGCGAAGACCCGGTCGAAGAGCGTCGGGCTGCGCTTAAATCCGCACTGTCCGCCAGCCGAAGCAAACTGCTGCGCTTCTCCGAAGCCTTTGCCGCCAGCCAGCGCGATATTTTCGAGAGCGCCTGTGACCTGTCGCTCGAAGGCGTGATCGGCAAGCGCGCCGGCAGCCCCTACGTGTCGCGGCGCAGTGCCGACTGGATCAAGCTCAAATGCCGCCTGCGCCAGGAGTTCGTGATTGTCGGCTACACCCGCCCCCAAGGTTCGCGCAGCGGCTTTGGGGCGCTGCTGTTGGCGGTCAACGATGACACCGGCCTGGTATATGCCGGGCGCGTGGGCACGGGCTTTGATCAGGCGGCGCTGAAAACCATCTATGCCAAGCTTACGCCGCTCGAGCGCAAGGACTCGCCACTGCAAAAGCCATTGACCAGTGCCCAGGCCCGCGGCGTGCATTGGGTTGAGCCGAGTCTGGTAGGCGAAGTGCAATTTGCCGAATGGACCCGTGAAGGCGTGGTGCGCCAGGCTGCGTTTGTGAGCCTGCGCACCGACAAGCCAGCCTCGCAGATCATTCATGAACAGCCGCGCGCGGCCAAGTCGGTCAAGGCACCGCAGGCATCGAAAGCCGGTAAAGCGCAGGCAACGGTGAAGAACGTGAAAATCACTCACCCCGAGCGCATTATCGACAAGCACAGCGGCACGCAAAAACAGCAATTGGCACAGTTCTACACCGATATCAGCGAATGGATCCTGCCCTTTCTGCGCGCACGTGCCGTGTCCCTGCTGCGCGCGCCGGAAGGAATCGAAGGTGAGCAGTTCTTCCAGAAACACTCAGAGCGCATGGCAATCCCCCACATCAAGCAATTGGACCCGGCGCTGGATCCAGGCCATGCGCGCCTGATGGAAATAGACAGCGTGGAAGCCCTGGTCGGCGCGGTGCAAATGGGTACGGTCGAGTTTCACACCTGGGGCGCTACCGCAGACAAGATTGAAACGCCCGACCTGTTCGTGCTCGATCTCGATCCGGACCCGGCCTTGCCCTGGAAAGCCATCCTGGAAGCGGCCCAACTGACTCTGTCGGTACTTGATGAGCTGGGCTTGCAGGCTTTCGTCAAAACCAGCGGCGGCAAGGGCCTGCACTTGATCGTGCCATTGGCCCGGCGCGATAACTGGGACACCGTCAAGGCATTCGCCAAAGCCATTGCCCAATTCATGACCCGCCAACTGCCCGAACGCTTTACCGCCACCAGTGGCCCCAAGAACCGCGTGGGCAAGATCTTTATCGATTACCTGCGTAACGCCCGCGGCGCCAGTACCGTGGCGGCGTATTCAGTGCGGGCACGCCCGGGCTTGCCAGTATCGGTGCCGGTGAGTCGAGAGGAGTTGAAAGGATTGCGCGGCGCCCAACAGTGGACAGTGGCGAACCTGCACCAACGGTTGCAGGCCTTGAAGGACGACCCGTGGGCGGGGTATGCCAATCGGCAGAAGATCAGCAAAAAAATGTGGGACAAGTTGGGCGCGCAACCCCCTGGGTGATCCGCGCCCTGAGCCAGGTCAGATAAGAATGAAAATCAGCGCCAGACCGGCAAAGATCGCCCACTTTTCCAGGTAATAGCGCGTGCGGTTGCGCTTTTTGAGCTCCTTGCCACGCAGGCGAATCTTGTACAGCCGGGTGAAGGCACGGTTGAGGCCGCCGGTCTTGTCACCCTCATCGTTGGGCGAACCTGCGGCCGCCATCACATTGCGGCTGAACCAGCGATTGAACGCAGCCGCCCAGCGGTACTTCATCGGCCGTTCGATATCACAGAACAGTATGATGCGGTTCTGTTGGGTGGTGTTTTCCGCGTAGTGAATGTAGGTCTCGTCGAACATCACCGGCTCGCCGTCGCGCCAGTAATAGCTTTCGCCGTCCACGTTGATGTAGCAGCCTGGATCGTTAGGCGTATCCAGCCCCAGGTGATAGCGGTACGAGCCCGCATACGGGTCGCGGTGACGCACCAGCTTGGAGCCCGGTGGCAGTTCAGCGAACATCGCGGCCTTGATCGAGCCGATGCTCTGCACCAGCTCGGTGGTGCGTGGGCACAGCTTCATCGCCGAGGGGTGACTGTCGCCGTACCACTTGAGGTAGAAACGCTTCCAGCCGGTCTTGAAAAACGAGTTGAACCCTACGTCGTTGTATTGCTCCGAGCGTTTGATCTCACCCGCCCGCATCAGATTCTGGCCTTCTTCGCGGATCTCTTCCCAGTGCTCCTGCAATGGGCTCAGGTCTGGAAAGTCGCTGGGCGAAAGGTAGGGACGGCTGGGCTGCTTGGAGAACAGGTACAGGAAACAGTTGATCGGCGCCAGGAACGTCGAGTGATCACTAAGCTGGCGACCCAGCTTGTGTCGCACCCGACCACGCAGGTGTACATACGCAATGGAAGCAACGTAGAGAGCAACAATGATGAGTTTCAAGGGATTCGTCACACGTCAGGGAGAGAACAGGCTGCTCCTGCGGGCCCACAACGGCCGAGGATGGATAAGCAGCACCTGAAATCACAATTCACATACAGGTGACACGGCCGGCGGGATAACCGCCTGCGTGCCACCATTGGCAGTTATTTAGCCACACTTTGTAACCAAAGGTTAACTAAGAATTGTGAAAAGCTGTCTATTGAGTGTGCTGGAGGTAGGAGCAGGCAGGCCCTTGAGCCTGCCTGTTTGAGGGCGTTTGAAGGGTTAAAGCGGCGAATCTTTACCCTCGCGGCGATCCCCTAATGCCGTATAGGGCACGGCCTGAGTGCGGCTGCGAACGAAGTAGCGGATCAGCGCAATCATCAGGCCCAGCAGCAGACCTCCGACAAGGCTCAACGCGATAACCAGCGGCTTTTTCGGCTTGATCGGCGACAGAGGCTCCTGGGCTCGACGGTCAATGGTCACCAGCTTGAGGTTGCTCATATCGATATTCAAACCACGCAACCTGGCGACTTCAGCGCGAAGCGGCTCGACGTCCTGCAAGAAGATGTCTTCATTGCCACGCTTGCGCAGTACCTCAACCTCGCGGTTGCTTTCCAACAGTTGCAAGTCTTTGCCGATCTCGGCAATACGCGGGTTGGTGAAATCGTCGCTGGTACGCTGCTGCAATGCAGCGCGTTCGGCTTCCAGCGCCTCGGTCCCCATGAAATACAGCGGGATCTTCTGGTTGTTCACCTCGGTCCGCATGACCTGGCTCGAACCCGTGCGGGTGGAGTCGGCCATAGAGGACGGCGTTGTTGGTGTACGAATGCCCATGGACTTGGCAATGCTGATAGCTTCGGCCAACTCGGCGAGGCGGTTGGTGCGTTCCATCTTCATCTGCAGGCGCAGGGCGCTAAGTTCATCCTGCAGTTGGGCACGCTTGAGCCGGTCAGCTTCCAGCAGCTTGGCGATTTTCGATTCTTTATCGGTATCGTAATTGGCGCGGGCAGCGTCGATCTTGCCCTTGAGCTCGCTCAAGCGGTTATTGACGATAACCTTCAGGTCGGCACCCACCTGCTGACGCTCGGCGGCGATGGCGTAGTCCACAAAACCGTTGAGGATCGCAACACCATCGACGTCGGTCGGGTATTGCAACTCCAGACGGATATAACTGCTCAACGAATCGGATTTCTTGGGGTCGGGCAGAATCAGATTGACGGAATTGCGGTTGAACGCCTCAAAGCTCTGCTCAAGGGTTTGCCCCGGTTTCTTGAACGCCTTGAACAACTCCTCATGATCCTTGAAGAACCCCAGGCGCGCATCATAGGAATCCAACTGCGCGCCCACCTTGAGCAGCGCATCGGCAGGCGGCAACTTATACACTTCCGAACGGTTCAAGGCGTCCAACTCGTTGATAGCCGCAGGCCGTAACACACTGCTGACCTCATAGGTCTTGGGTGCCAGGAAGGCATAACCTGCGCCTAATACCCCGGCCAGAAGCGTACACCCGACCACCAGCTTTTTTTGTCGCCAGATGGCGTGAAACAATTCAAATAAATCAATTTCATCAGACGCTGCGGAAGGCGGAAGCGGGGAAGTACGATTCAAAATAAGAACACCTTAAAATAATACTAAAAGGCCATCATTCTCAGAAGTCTGAATGACTTCAAAAATCAGGGACAACGCCCTGGATACGGCAGACCAGTGGCGATGTGACCACTCAGTCCCCTGAAATATCCCACAAACTTAGGGATTATTTCGGTTTCATTTCGGTGAGTAAGCCAAATCACACAGCCATGTCAGACTGATCTGGCTGCAAGCGTAGTCAATCCAACATGAAAAAGCTGTCAAATACCTGTCTTATAAAGAAAAAAATTTCGCCTTCATGGGGGACAGTGGCAGTCTCAATACAATTGAACATTTTTTTGAACAGCAATAAGGAGTTTGCATGTCACCGCTTTCAGCCTCGGACTTTCACGCACTGCAAGGCAAATGGGAACAAACAGCCCTTGAAGACAGTGGCGTGCTCAACCCCGTGGATGCTCACAGCGCACCGGGAGCAATGACGACAATTGCGGGGGATCGCTTCGAAGTGACCACGGTCAGTGGCGAAATATTATTGGCGGGGCGGTTCGTACTGGACGCCAGTACCACGCCCAAAAGCATCACCTGGACGGACGCCATCGGCGAAGATGCAGGCAAGCAACTCCCCGCCAGTTACCGGCTCGACGGCGATGATTTCGTGTTTATCGCAGCGGATGAGGGCATGCCCAGGCCCACTGTATTCAGCACTGGTCCGGGGCAAACCATGCGCACCTTCGTGCGGCGCTCTTGATCAAATGTGGGAGCTGGCTTGCCTGCGATAGCGGTGGGTCAGTCAACTAATCTGTCACTGATACACCGCTATCGCAGGCAAGCCAGCTCCCACAGGTTTGAACGCGGGGCGTCAGGCAGATAGGCGGTGGCTGGCAGGCCGTTACGGGAGCAAGCTCCCTCGCCACAGGTGGACACATAAGACGTGATTATCCGATTTGATCACGGCATTTTCACAAGGCCTTCACTTTTCGACCTATAGGGTGAAGCCTACCTACTCCAGTGAATCCCTTGGCCCGCCTTCTCCTCGCGGGCCTTTTTTTGCGTGTGCAAACCTTGATCAGCCATCACGCCTGATCGCTGTCATGGTAAAGCACAGGGGCAGTTGCGCGGCCTGATGCTCATATTGATCGTAGAGTTCTTCCCGGTTTGAATGCGGGTATTCCTGCAAATGAGCGATCTGCATCTGCGCTGCGATAGCCCCGCTGACCACACTGCCCAGGGTATGTACATACCAATAGGAGGTCGGCCCGGGCCGCTCATCCTTCCCTTCATAGACAATTGCCTCCTGCAGCACAAAGGGTTCACGCTGGAAGTAAGAACTGGCAGGCAGCATAGGGTTGGCCCCATAGGGGTCAAACATCTCAAGAAAGGGATGGGTTTCGTACATGACCAACGTACCGCCGGGCTTCAGCACACTGGCAACCTGGCGCATGAACAACGCCACATCCGGCATCCAGCCCAGCACGCCGATGGTCACCAGGGCAATATCGAACCGTGCCCGCAAACCCTCGGGCAAATGGTGGATATCGGTCTCAATGAACTCAGGGCTGTGTGGCGAGGCCTCGGCCAACTCCCGCGCCTGTTCAAGAAACGCCCGGGATTGATCAACCCCCACCACCGAACGGGCGCCCAAGCCATACAACGAAAGGCTTTCGCGCCCGTTGTTGCAGCACAATTGCACCACGTCCTTGCCCACCACGCCTACCTCTTGCAGCAAGGTGGTGATGGTCGGGTCAAGGCAGGAAAAATCAGGCTCGGCTACCGAGTCCAGCAGTGCCGCCCAGGTCGCGGTGTCTTTATGCAACCCGGCGGATTCGTCCCAGGCATTTCTATTGCTGGCGATCGCCTCTTGCGCTGAGGGCATGTCCATTGCTTCTCCAGAAATTCATTCCAGTGGGCTTCGGAAAGTAAATTAAATGCGCGCAGGAGGAAACCCTGGCCCACCGCGAAACTTATCACCCAGCCCACCAGTCATTAATTCAACGCGTGTTCAGCCCCTGAACGCCGCTCTTGAAGGTCGCATCGTGGCCCGTCATTCAGACCTGCGCATCGCTTTATCCCTGGACAGCCTGAACTTCTTTCTCGCCGATGTGCGCGACGGTCTCGGACCGTACCTGGCGATCTACCTGCTGGCCGTGCATCAATGGGAGCCGGCCAGCATTGGCGTGGTCATGACCCTCGCAGGCATCGCTGCCTTGCTGACCCAAGGCCCCGCGGGTGCGTTGATCGACCGCACTCGCAGCAAACGTGCGGTGGTCGCCCTGGCCGCGCTGTTGGTGACGGGCAGTTGCCTGATGCTGCCCTTTGTCAGTTCATTTGGCTGGGTGGCGTTGACCCAGGCCGCCAGCGCCGTAGCAGCCTCTGTCTTTGCCCCAGCAATTTCCGCCATTTCGCTGGGGATCACCGGGCCGCGTGCCTTCACCCGGCGTACCGGGCGCAACGAGACTTTCAACCATGCCGGCAATGCCGTGGCCGCATTGCTGGCCGGCGGGCTGGCCTACCTGTTCGGGCCGGTGGTGGTGTTCTACCTGATGGCGTTCATGGCCGTCGCCAGTGTCATTGCGGTCAGTTGCGTGCCGGCAAAGGCGATTGACCATGAGGTCGCCCGTGGTTTTGATCCGGCCCATCACACCGACCACGAACAGCCCTCGGGGCTTAACGCGCTGCTCACCAACCAACCGCTGCTACTGTTCGCCATCTGCTGCGCACTGTTTCACCTGGCCAATGCCGCGATGCTGCCGTTGGTCAGTCAGAAACTGGCGCAGATCAATCTGCAGATGGCTACCCCGCTGACTTCAGCCTGCATTGTCGCCGCACAGTTGGTGATGGTGCCGATGGCCTGGCTGGTCGGGCTCAAGGCCGATATCTGGGGGCGCAAGCCACTGCTGCTTGCCGGTTTCCTGATACTGCCGTTGCGTGGCGTGCTCTATACCCTATCCAGCGACCCATATTGGTTGGTAGCCGTGCAGATGCTCGACGGTATCGGCGCTGGTATTTTCGGCGCCCTGTTCCCGGTAATCGTCAAGGACCTTACCCAAGGCACTGGCCGCTTCAACGTCAGCCTGGGCGCCCTCTCCACCGTATTCGGCCTGGGCGCGGCACTCAGTAACAGCCTGGCCGGTTTCGTGGTGCAGCAGGCTGGCTACAACGCGGCCTTCCTGACGTTGGCAGCGGTTGCAGCCGCTGCCTTGATGCTGTTGTGGCTGGCTATGCCTGAGACATTGGCAAAACCATCCTTCGCTCGCCATACAACTGTCGCCTGACATATGCGACAATGCGCGCCAAATTCCAACACACATCCCCAATTTTGTGTTCAGCGACCGGGTTTCGCGCCTTGATGTCGCTGTTGACGCATGCCTGAAGGCACCTGCCGTCACGCTCGCAACCCATTGATAGGTAAAGTAATTGATCTCCACAGCTAACATCACCATGCAGTTCGGCGCCAAGCCGCTCTTCGAGAACGTCTCGGTCAAGTTCGGCGCCGGCAACCGCTATGGTCTGATCGGTGCCAACGGTTGCGGCAAGTCGACCTTCATGAAAATCCTCGGTGGCGACCTCGACCCGTCCGGCGGCCAGGTCATGCTGGAGCCGAATGTGCGCTTGGGTAAACTGCGCCAGGACCAGTTCGCCTACGAAGAATTCACCGTGCTCGACACCGTGATCATGGGCCACGAGGAGCTGTGGAAGGTCAAGGCCGAACGCGACCGCATCTACTCGCTGCCGGAAATGAGCGAAGAAGACGGCATGGCCGTGGCCGAGCTGGAAACCGAGTTCGCCGAGATGGACGGCTACACCGCCGAATCCCGCGCCGGCGAGCTGCTGCTGGGCCTGGGTATTCCCCTGGAACAGCATTTCGGCCCGATGAGCGAAGTGTCCCCCGGCTGGAAGCTGCGCGTACTGCTGGCCCAGGCGCTGTTCTCCGACCCGGAAGTGCTGTTGCTCGACGAACCGACCAACCACTTGGACATCAACACCATCCGCTGGCTGGAAAACATCCTGACCCAGCGCTCCAGCCTGATGATCATCATCTCTCACGACCGTCACTTCCTGAACAGCGTGTGCACCCACATGGCTGACCTGGACTACGGCGAGCTGCGCCTGTTCCCGGGCAACTACGACGAGTACATGACCGTGGCGACCCAGTCCCGCGAGCAACTGCTGTCGGACAACGCCAAGAAGAAAGCGCAGATCTCCGAACTGCAATCCTTCGTCAGCCGCTTCTCGGCCAACGCCTCGAAAGCCAAGCAGGCGACCTCCCGTGCCAAGGCGATCGACAAGATCCAGCTGGCCGAAGTCAAGCCATCGAGCCGTGTGAGCCCGTTCATCCGTTTCGAGCAGAACAAAAAGTTGCACCGCCAGGCGGTCATGGTCGAAAAGATGGCCAAAGGTTTTGACGGCAAGCCGCTGTTCAAGGATTTCAGCTTCCAGGTTGAAGCCGGCGAGCGCGTGGCGATCATCGGCCCCAACGGTATCGGCAAGACCACCCTGCTGCGCACCCTGGTCAACGAACTGACCCCGGACGCCGGTAGCATCAAGTGGACCGACGCCGCCGAACTGGGCTACTACGCCCAGGACCACGCCCACGACTTCGAAGACGACGTGAGCCTGTTCGACTGGATGGGCCAGTGGACCCAAGGCGAGCAAATGATTCGTGGCACCCTGGGCCGCATGTTGTTCTCCAACGACGAAATCCAGAAGTCGGTCAAAGTGATCTCCGGTGGTGAACAAGGTCGCATGCTGTTCGGCAAGCTGATCCTGCAAAAGCCCAACGTGCTGATCATGGACGAACCGACCAACCACTTGGACATGGAATCCATCGAGGCGCTGAACCTGGCGCTGGAGAACTACCCGGGCACGCTGATCTTCGTCAGCCACGACCGCGAGTTCGTATCGTCCCTGGCCACCCGCATCATCGAGTTGAGCCCAAGCGGCGTGATCGACTTCAGCGGCACCTATGACGACTACCTGCGTAGCCAGGGTGTGGTGTTCTAAGAACAGCACTTAGCTGCAAGCAAAAGCCCTGTCCCTGTGACAGGGCTTTTTTGCATACGCTCTACTACTGTAGGAGCGAGCTTGCTCGCGAAAAACCTGAGGACGCCGCGCAGAATCAGGCAACCCGCGTTATCGTTGACGTTCTTCGCGAGCAAGCTCGCTCCTACAGTAATGCGGGATATGCCATGATGCTTTACCGCCCGCCAGCGATTGAGTACTCATGCCTGCCGCCCCCTCCTCCCTGTCGATCACCCTGCAGATCGTTTCCATCGTTTTCTACACCTTCATTGCCTTTATCTGCATCGGCCTGCCGATAGCGGTGATTCCAGGCTATGTGCACGAGCAACTGGGTTTCAGCGCCGTGGTGGCCGGGGTGACCATCGGTTCGCAGTACCTGGCCACGCTGCTCAGCCGTCCGATGGCCGGGCGGATGTCGGATAACGTCGGTACCAAACGCGCGATCGTGCTGGGCCTGGCCGGCATTCTGATCAGCGGTGTACTGACCTTTATCGCCACGCTGCTGGAAAGTCTGCCGAGCTTGAGCCTGGGTATTCTGATCGCCGGTCGCCTGTTACTCGGCGTGGCCCAGGGCCTGATTGGCGTGGGGACCATCAGTTGGTGCATGGGCGCGGTGGGCGCCGAGCACATCGCACGCTCGATTTCCTGGAATGGCATCGCCTCCTACGGCGCGATTGCGATTGGTGCGCCACTTGGCGTGGTGATGGTGGCTGATTACGGCTACACCAGCCTCGGTCTTGCCCTGACGGTGTTGGCGGCGTTGGGCCTGGTGCTGATCCGCAATAAACCGTCGGTGCCGGTGGTACGTGGCGAGCGGCTGCCGTTCTGGGCGGTGTTCGGGCGTATCGCACCATTCGGCGCCAGCCTGTGCCTGGCTTCGATTGGCTACGGCACGTTGACGACCTTTATCACCCTGTATTACCTGAATCGTGGCTGGGCCGGTGCGGCGTATTGCCTGACGGTATTTGGTGTGTGCTTTATTCTCTCGCGCCTGGTGTTTATCTCAGCCATCAGCCGGTTTGGCGGGTTCACCGCCGCCATCGCCTGCATGCTCATCGAAACCCTGGGCCTGACGCTGCTGTGGCTGGCACCGTCTACCAGCGTGGCCTTGATCGGCGCAGGGTTGACCGGTTTTGGTTTGTCGCTGGTTTACCCGGCGCTCGGCGTGGAAGCTATCAAGCAAGTGCCGGACAGCAGCCGCGGCGCGGGGCTGAGTGCGTATGCGGTATTTTTCGACCTGGCCCTGGCGATTGCCGGGCCGTTGATGGGCGCCGTGGCGTTGAATCTTGGCTACGGCTGGATATTCTTCTGCGCCGCGTTGCTGTCGGTCAGCGCGCTCGCGCTGACCGTACTGCTCAGACGCCGCGCCTACTGATCAGCCGTCTGCAGGCCGGCACGCGTTGCCTCACCGAGGGTGCGACTGAAAAAGCGCCCGGCCTCGGAGACCATATCGCGGTGAATCCCTTCGCGGTCGACACCATCGGCATCGGTGCAGATGCCTGGCATTGTCGCTAGCTGATCACTGTCGCACGGGGCCATGAATACAAAGTGCCCTGCCCCGGCCAACAGCTTGAAGTCCGGCGGCTCTGGCAGTTTGCGCGCCAGGGCGGCGGCGTTTTTGTCCACCGCCACCAACTGGTCGCCATCGCCACTGTAGAGCAGCACTGGCACATGCACGTCCGCCAGGGTATGGCGACCAAACATCAAGCTCAGCGGCGCCATCAGCATCAACGCATGGATGCGCGGGTCAGCCTGGGGTTGCAAGTCGTCGCGATCAACCACCAACTCGCCCTTGGTGGTGCACGCGTCGCGGTCTTCGGGGCGTTCCTGGCAGTAGCGGCGCAGACGTTCGAAATCCGGCTTGGCGCCCGCCAGGATCAATGCCGTTTCGCCACCGGCGGAATAACCAATGACGCCGATCTGATCGACATCGACAAAGGGCGACAGCATCGGATCGGCCAGGGTGGCGGTGATCGCCTGGGATATCTGGATCGGCCGGCCATACAGATTACTCACGGTGCCCAGGCGGCTGTGGTCCTTATAGTTGTCGCCGGGATGCAGGACCGCCACCACTACGAACCCCTTACGCACCAGTGACGTAGCCAGGTCGTGCAGGGCCAGGGGCGTGCCGGTGTTGCCGTGGGACAGCATCAGCATCGGAAAACGGCCGATAGCAACCTTGGCATCTTCACTGGCCGCGACCTGATAGGCGCCCAGCGGCGTGGTGCGTTCGGTATCGGTGGAAGGGTAAAACGCGATGGCCTTCATCGGCTGCGAATCCAGCGGGTCGAGCACACTCATGCGATGAAACCCCACACTCCAATGGGGGTGCGGTGCCGGCGCGGCGTGCACTGAAACCAGGCCGCCCAACAGCGAAAGTACCAAAACAGCACAAAGACGCATCATGGGGACGTCCACCTTTGCTGCACAAGAACCGGCCTGTCGAATAAAAAGTCCAGGGTATCGAAGGGATGTGTGCATAACCTGGGCCACAACGAAAAAACTCCGTACTCCGCTCGCGTTCAGGCGATCAGAATACAGAGTTTAGGCGCTCGGTTTCAGAATGAAACCGAGGACAGGACAAATTTACATAAGCCTTACGCAGCGGCGAACAGTTGCTCGTTGATGCGCACGTTGGCGTCGCTCATGGCTTTGCTGCGCACTTCATCACCGTAGGCCAGGCCTTCAGCGCGAACAATCTCAATGTCGGTGATGCCCAGGAAGCCGAATAGCAGCTTCAAGTAGCCTTCGTGGGCAGCGCCCGAGGCTTGGTCGGCATGCAGACCGCCGGCGGTGGAGACAATAATGACTTTCTTGTTGCCGCACAGGCCTTCAGGGCCGGCTTCGGAGTAACGGAAGGTCTGGCCGGCCACTGCGATGCGGTCAATCCAGGCTTTCAATTGGGTGGGAATGGTGAAGTTGTACATCGGCGCACCGACTACCACGGCATCGGCGGCGAGAAACTCAGCCAGCGACGACGCACTCAGTTCAGCCTCGTGCTTTTGCGCCGCATCGCGCAGTTCGGCAGCAGTGCCCAATGCACCCAAGGTAGCGCCGGAGAAATGGTTGATGCCTTCGCTGGCGAGGTCGCGGTAGGTCACTTCCACACCCGGCTGCGCGGCTTGCCATGCCTTGACCACACCGGCGCTGAGCTGACGGGAGGCCGAGTTGTCGCCGAGGATGCTGGAATCAATGTGCAACAGTTTCATGATGGATCTCCGAGGTGGGATCGACAGTGGCGATCAGATGGTGGTGATGCTACGCATGAAACCAATGGTCGATAAGCCAGCTGAAATGCGATAGTTTGTCCCACTGACAGGACAATAGGCCCACCATGCAAGACCTCAACGACCTCTACTATTTCGCCAAAGTCGTCGAAGCCGGCGGTTTTGCTGCGGCTGGCCGGCTACTCGGCATTCCCAAATCCAGGCTTTCACGGCGCATTGCCGAACTGGAAGACCGCCTGGGTGCACGCTTGCTGCAACGCACCACCCGGCAACTGACGCTCACCGCCGTCGGCGAACGCTACCTGCGCCACTGCCAGGCCATGCTGCTTGAAGCGGAAATGGCCGACGAGGCCGTGGCCAGTATGTCCAGCGAACCACGGGGGCGCTTGCGGGTCAGTTGCCCGGTGGGCCTGGCCCAGCAGATCCTGCCGGAGCTGGTAGCCGGTTTTCTGGCCGCGCACCCGTTGGTGCAGTTGGACATGACCCTGGTGAATCGCCGCGTCGACCTGGTGGCCGAAGGCATTGATGTAGCGCTGCGCGTACGCGAACTGGGCGACGAAGACCCGTTGCTGGTCACCAAACGCCTGCGCCAGGCGCATACCGTGCTGGTGGCCAGCCCCGTTTTCATGCGTGAGCGGCGGGTCGAAACCCTGGAAGACCTCAAGCAGTTGCCAATCCTTGGCGCACTCGAGGCGGACCGAATGGTGCACCAACGCATCATCGACCCCCAGGGCAACATGCATGAGCTAGTGATGGAGGCGCGCCTGGGCATCGAAGACTTTATCGTGCGCAAGGCCAGCGCAATGATGGGCGTGGGCTTTACGGTGCTGCCAATGATGTACTGCGAAGAAGAACTGGCCAGCGGCCGGCTGGTGCAACTGCTGCCGCAATGGTCATTGCCAGGCGGCTGGCTGCAGGCGGTATACCCGCACCGGCGCGGCGTGCTGCCGGCCATCCGGGCCTGGATCGACTATCTGGAAGAAGGCTTCAAAGGCTGTGGAGATCGGCTGTTATGAGCATGACGGAAGAACAAGTCGCACGTTTTTGCCTGAGCCTGCCAGGCGCACGGGAAGACTATAAATGGGGTGGCGTGCGGGTGTTTTCGATTGCTGGCAACAAGATGTTCGCCTTGCAGAACCTGCGCGGTGAGTCGCTGGCCTTCAAGGTCGACAAAGAACTGTTCCTGGGTCACGTCGACCGCCCGGGCATTCACCCGGCGCCTTACCTGGCGAGGGCGCAGTGGGTCATCATGAACACGCCCTACCCTTTGGGCGCAGAGGAACTGCGTGGCCTGTTGCAGCGCTCCCACCAGTTGGTGGTGAGCAAGCTGCCCAAGCGCACACAGATTGGCTTGCGGCTAGAGGATTGACAGCAAGGTGCCGCCGAGGAACAGCTGGTCCAGCCAGAACACCTGGTGCAACAGCACAATCACCCAGAACAACACCTGGTAAGACACCTTGCGCGTCTTGTGCCGGAACACCTGTTGGGCGATCAACGCCCCCGGCCAACCGCCCGCCAACTCCACCGCATGCAGGATGTTTTCCGGGGTGCGCCAGCCTTCGGTCTGCGCCTTGCGCTTATCGCTCCAGTACAAGAAGAACGCCACCACGCTGACCACGCCATAGGCCATCAACGGAATTACCGTTTCGCCGCGATACCACAGCAACGCCGAGCCGAGCAGCGGCGCGGCACACAGTAGTACAAAGATCAGCGCCTTCAGGCGTGGGTGCTGGATCGTCATGGTTTGATCGCAGTCCAGTCGATCCAGCCGAACTGCCAGGTCGCCAGGATCACCAGGCCGAACGCAATCCGGTACCAGGCAAACGCCGCGTAGCTGTGGCTGGCGATGAACTTGAGCAGGGCCTTGACCGCGATCATGGCGAAGATGAACGAGGTGACAAAGCCAATGGCGAACACCGGCAGGTCCGCGGGCTGGAACAGGTCACGGTATTTATAGCCCGAGTACACCGCCGCACCGACCATGGTCGGCATCGCCAGGAAGAACGAGAACTCGGTAGCTGTCTTGCGCGACAGGCCGAACAACAGGCCGCCGATGATCGTTGCACCGGAGCGCGAAGTGCCCGGGATCATCGCCAGGCACTGGGCCAGGCCGACCTTGAGGGCGTCTTTCCAGGTGATGTCGTCGACGGTTTCAGCCCGCACTGCATGTTGACGGCGCTCGGCCCACAACATGATCACGCCACCCACTACCAGGGCAGTCGCTACAGTGATCGGGTTAAACAGGTAGTGCTTGATCAGGTCGGCAAAAATCACCCCCAATACCACCGCCGGCAACACGGCGATGATCAGGTTGACGGTAAAGCGCCGAGCTTGGGGCTGGGTCGGCAGGCCGATAACCACGTCAAAGATCTTGCGTCGAAACTCCCAGACTACCGCCAGGATCGCGCCCAACTGGATGATGATATTGAAGGCTTCGAAACGCTCGCCGCCAAAATTGATCAGGTCGGCGACGATGATCTGGTGGCCAGTGCTGGAGATCGGCAAGAACTCCGTAAGCCCCTCGACGATGCCGAGAATCAATGCCTGTATGGCGGTCCAAAAATCCATGTTGTCTCCAAAGGTCATGCGCGCGGCATGCCTCTTAGTCTTTTTTAAGTTCACTGACGACGAGCGCACACAAGCGCCCGCAGTTGATTCTCAACGCCGGTCTGCAAAAATTCCGTGAAAAATCAGGCAGTACTCAGGTTTTTCGATTCCGGGCCGAAAGCCTATCAGACACGCCGGAAATCTCGAAGCAGCACCACAATTATAAAGAGCAGGGAGTGACAGGACGATGAACAGTTTGCGCAGCATGTCGATCAGCCGCCGCCTTTGGCTGATCCTGATAGTCGCCGTGTTGATGCTGCTGGCCTTGGGGCTGTTGATGCTCAACCAGATCCACGGCGACCTCTACCAGGCCAAGCGCCAGCAGACCCAGCACGTGGTACAGACCGCCAGTGGCGTACTCAGCTATTACCAGAACCTGGAGAAAACCGGCGTACTGACCCGCGACGCCGCGCAACAACAGGCCTTGAGCGCGGTGCGCGGCCTGCGTTACGACCACGATGATTACTTCTGGATCAACGACCTCACCCCCGTGATGATCATGCACGCGGCCAACCCCAAGCTCGACGGTCAGAACCTCTCGGCAATTCGCGACCCGGACGGTTTCGCCGTGTTCAACGAATTCGTGAGCCTGGCCAAGGCCAAGGGCGCCGGCATCGTCAACTACCGCTGGCCGAAACCCGGCGCCGAAGCGCCGGTAGAGAAAACCTCGTACATCCAACTGTTCGAACCCTGGGGCTGGATTATCGGCTCCGGCGTCTACGTCGACGATGTACAGGCTGAATTCAGGGGCCAGGTGTGGAAAGCCTCGGCCATTGGCCTGGGCATTGCGTTGATGATGGCCGTGCTGGTGGTGTTGATCGCTCGCAGCATCGTGCAGCCGTTGCAGGCGGCGGTGAATGCCATGGGTAATATCGCCAGCGGCGAAAGCGACCTGACCCACAGCCTCGACACCCACGGTCGTGACGAACTGACCGCACTGGCCCAGCACTTCAATAGCTTCACCGCCAAGCTGCGCCAGGTTGTCGGCCAGTTGCAGGTGTGCGCGAACGCCCTGGGCCAGTCGTCCACCGAGCTGGGCCACAACGCCAGCCAGGCCCATGACCGCAGCCAGCAGCAATCGCAGCAGATGGAACTGGTGGCCACCGCCATCAATGAAGTCACCTACGGCGTGCAGGACGTAGCGAAGAATGCCGAACATGCCGCCAGCGAAATGCGCGATGCCCAGGCCCAGGCACAACAGGGCCAGGTCAACATCGACGGCAGCTTGCAGCAGATCGACCAGCTCTCCACCACCATCAACCAGGCTGTAGAGGTGATCCGCACACTCTCCAGCGAAAGCACGCAGATCGGCGGGGTACTGGAGGTGATCCGCTCCATCGCCGACCAGACCAACCTGCTCGCCCTCAACGCCGCCATCGAAGCCGCCCGCGCCGGGGAGCAAGGCCGTGGGTTTGCGGTGGTCGCCGATGAGGTGCGGCTGCTGGCCCAGCGCACGCAGAAATCCACCGCCGAGATCCAGGTAATGATCGAGCGCCTGCAAGGTCACTCGGAAGCGGCGGTCAAGGTCATCAGCGACAGCCACAGCGCCTCGCAACTGACCATCGAGCAAGCCGGCCAGGCCGGTGCAAGCCTCACCGCCATCGGCCAGGCACTGCACAACCTCAACGGCCTGAACGCCTCGATTGCCAGCGCCACCCTGCAGCAGGCCCATGTGGTGGAAGACATCAACCAGAACGTCACCCAAGCGGCCGGGCTGTCCCACAGCACGGCGCTGGCGGCGGAGCAATCGAGCGTGGCGAGTGCGCAGTTGCGTGGCTTGAGTGAGCAGCTTGATGGGTTGCTGCGCCAATTCCGAATCTAGCGCTGATTAGCCTTTTGTAGGAGCGAGCTTGCTCGCGAAAAACCCATAGGCACCGCGGTTATTCAGACAATACGCGGTAACCTTGACGATCTTCGCGAGCAAGCTCGCTCCTACAGAGGGCAATGACGCATTGCTGTGTTTGAGGATCGGTGAGCTCTGGGTACAATCACCGCCCTCTCCCACTCTCCCAAGGATCCACCATGTCCGGGCTTGAACTGTTCGCCGCCGCCCTGGGGGTGATCGCTGTCTGGCTGACGGTCAAACAAAACCCCTGGTGCTGGCCCATCGGCCTGGTGATGGTGTTGCTCTACACCTGGGTGTTTTTCGAGGTCAAGCTCTACTCGGACATGCTGCTGCAAGTGGTCTACGCGGCGCTGCAAGTTTACGGTTGGTGGCAGTGGACCCGCGCTGGCGAGGTCAAGCAAGGCCGCCAGGTCACCAGCCTGAAAGCGCCGGCAATCATGGCCAGCCTGGCTGTGGGCGCCGTCGGCAGTCTGCTGCTGGGCGCCGCCATGGCCCACTGGACTGACGCCGCCCAGCCCTGGCTCGACGCCGCCCTCACAGGCTTCAGCCTGGTCGCGCAGATGTGGATGGCGCAAAAACGCGTACAGTGCTGGCCGTTGTGGATTGTGGTGGATGTGATCTTCGTCGGCCTGTTCCTCTACAAAGGCCTCTATCTCACGGCTGCACTCTATGCATTGTTTACCGTGATTGCCGTGCAAGGCTGGCGCGAGTGGCGCGCCGACGCGGCGTTACGCGCATGAAAGTGGTGGTATTGGCGGGCCCCGAATCCAGCGGCAAGAGCTGGCTGGCGGCGCAGTTGCACACGCGCTTCGGCGGGTTGATGGTGGGGGAATATGTGCGGTACTTCATCGATCAGCATCAGCGCGACACCACTCTGGCGGATATCCCGGCCATTGCCCAGGGCCAGTTGGCCTGGGAGGACGCCGCCCGCGCCAAACGCCCCCCCTTGCTGATCCTTGACACCCACCTGCTGACCAACAAGCTCTGGAGCCAGACCCTGTTCGGCGGCTATCCCGGCTGGCTTGATGACGAACTTCTGGCGCGGCATTACGACCTGCACCTGCTGCTCTCACCCGAGGATGTGGAATGGAGTGCCGACGGCCAGCGCTGCCAGCCGGAACTGGCGGATCGCCGGGCGTTTTTTCAGGCCAGCCTGGAGTGGATGCAGGAGCATCGACAACCACTGGTGGTGATTGGCGGGGATTGGGAGCAGCGCCGCCAGGCGGCATTTACCGCCGTCAAGCAGTTGCTCGCCTTCCCCCTGTAGGAGCGAGCTTGCTCGCGAAAAACCGGAGTGCGCCGCTGTGAATCAGGCACCCCGCGTTATCGTTAACGATCTTCGCGAGCAAGCTCGCTCCTACACCAACGGTGTGAAGCCTTAGTAACCCAACGACAAGCCCGTATTGCGTCGCGGATCGTTCGCCCCATAGAAACGGTTGTTACCCACCGGCTTGCCATCCAGAGCAGGCGCACCGACCAGGATCGCCGCCAAATGGTTGGCATCTTGCGGACCAGCAAACTTATGGCCCCAGCTCTCGAGAATCTTCTGGGTATCCGGGCTCACGGCAAACGTCTCAAGGTTGGTGGTCTCAGGCATCCACTGCTGGTGGAAGCGCGGCGCGTCCACGGCTTCCTGGATATTCATCTTGTAGTCGATGACATTCAGGATGGTCAGCAAGGTGGCAGTGATGATGCGACTGCCCCCCGGTGTACCGACGACCATCACCGCCTTGCCGTCCTTGGTGACGATGGTCGGGCTCATCGACGACAGCGGCGCCTTGCCCGGTGCGATGGCGTTGGCTTCGCCCTGCACCAGCCCGTACATGTTCGGCACGCCGACCTTGACGGTGAAGTCGTCCATTTCATCGTTGAGAATCACCCCGGTCTTGCTCGCCATCACCCCGGCGCCAAACCAGTCGTTGAGGGTATAGGTCACCGAGACCGCGTTGCCCCATTTGTCGACGATGGAATAGTGGGTGGTGTTATTGCCTTCATGGGGCGATACACCCGGTTTGATTGCCTGGGAATCACCGGCCTTTTGCGGTTCGATCGCCGCACGCAGCTTGGCCGCGTAGTTCTTGTCCAGCAGATGCTCGATGGGGTTCTTCACGAAGTCCGGGTCACCGAGATAGCTGTTGCGGTCCACGTAGGCGTGGCGCATCGCTTCGATCTGGTAGTGCAGTCCCTGTGCCGAGTGATAGCCCAGGTCGGCCATTGGGTAGCCTTCGAGGATGTTCATGATCTGGCAGATCACCACACCGCCGGAGCTGGGTGGCGGCGCCGAGACCACATGGTAGCCACGGTAGTCGCACTCGATGGGGGCCAGTTCGCGGGTTTTGTAGGCGTCGAGGTCGGCCTGGGTGATGATGCCTTTGCCGGCCTGGCTGGAATCCACTACCGCCTTGGCGACCCAGCCTTTATAGAAACCGTCGGTGCCCTTGGCCGAGATTGCCTTGAGGGTCTTGGCCAGGTCCTTCTGCACCAGCTTTTGGCCTACCTGCATCGGCTCGCCGTTATGCAGGAAGATGCCACGCATATCCTGGTCTTTTTCGAACTCACCGGTGGCGGTGTGCAACAGGTCGATATCGCCCTGCTCCAGCGCAAAGCCGTTTTCCGCCAGCTTGATCGCCGGGGCAATCACTTGGGCGCGCTTGAGGGTGCCGTATTTGCTCAGGGCCAGCTCCATGCCGGACACCGTGCCTGGTACGCCGACCGCCAAATGGCCTTTGGCGCTGAGGCCCTCGACCACATTGCCGGCCTTGTCGAGGTACATATCGGCCGTCGCCGCCAACGGGGCTTTTTCGCGGAAGTCGAGGAAGGTCTTGCGCCCGTCCGCCAGTTGCACCGTCATGAAACCGCCACCGCCCAGGTTGCCCGCCGCCGGGTACACCACCGCCAGTGCGTAACCCACTGCCACCGCCGCATCGACCGCGTTGCCGCCGGCCTTGAGCACATCGACCCCCACATGGGTTGCCAGGTGCTGGGCCGTGACCACCATGCCATTTTCACCCGCAACCGGGGCTTGGGAAGCTGCATGCACCCCGTTGATCGTTAATACCAGCGCGGTAGCAATCAAGGTGTGACTCAAGGGTTGGTATTTCATCCATGGCTACTCTGATTATTGAGATGCACCAAAATAGCCCCTCGCTGATTCAATCCCCAGCGCAATGGCGTTTTTATTACAGAACTTGTCGGTCATGGAACGCACACCGCTGTGCAAGGCGGCAATCAGCTCTGGCCTATAAAATTAATGGCGCTAGAATCGGCGCCATTCTTTCGCCGCCGCCCTGATACGAGCCTGTCCATGAGCTTTGATTTCGACACGATCCACCCACGCTTCGATACCGGCAGTACCAAGTGGAGCCGTTACCCGCAAGACGTTCTGCCGATGTGGATCGCCGACATGGACATCGCCGCGCCGCCCGCCATTTTGCGCGCCCTGCACGCGCGCCTGGACCAGCAGATTCTCGGCTACAGCGTGGCCGGCCCGGACGTGCGCGTCGCCATCGTCGCTGACCTGTGGGCCAAGTACGCCTGGCGCGTGCAGCCCGAAGAACTGTTGTTCCTGCCCGGCGTCGAGCCTGGTTTCAATATGGCCCTGCACGCATTCGTCCAGCCCGGCCAGGCGGTGGTGCTGCAAACCCCCAACTACCGGCCGATTCGCCTGGCGCCGGGCAACTGGAATCTGCCACGCATCGAAATGCCGTTCGAGTTGCTCAACGGCGAATACGTCACGCCTATGTCTGCGATGCGCCAGGCATTGAGCGGTGCCGGTGCGTTGCTGCTGAGTAATCCGCACAACCCCATCGGCAAGGTATTTCCCCGGGAGGAACTGACGGCGGTAGCCAATGCCTGCCTGGAAGCTGGCGCGCTGATCATCAGCGACGAGATCCACGCAGAGCTGTGCTTCGACGGCCGTCGCCATATCCCCACCGCCAGCCTCAGCCCCGAGATTGCCCAGCGCACCATCACCCTGATGTCGGCGAGCAAGGCTTATAACGTGGCCGGCTTGAAGACCTGCTTTGCGGTGGTCCAGAACGCGGCAGTGCGCGAGCGTTTCAATAACGCGCGCTGCGGCATGGTCGACAGCGTCAGCCCCATGGGCCTGGAAGCCACCCGAGCCGCCTACAGCCAATGCGGCGACTGGCTCGCTGCGCTGTTGCAGTACCTGCAGGCCAACCGTGACTACCTGCTCGATGCAGTAAAGACCCGCTTGCCTGGTGTGGTGATGCATGCACCACAGGGCACCTTCCTGGCGTGGCTCGATTGCAGCGCTCTTGGCCTGGATGACCCGCAGCAGTTTTTCCTGGAGCAGGCCAAGGTCGGCCTGAGTTCAGGGATCGAATTTGGCGATGACAGCCAGCAGTTCGTGCGCCTGAACTTCGGTTGCCCACGGGCGATGCTGGAGGAAGGTATACAGCGCATGGAACGTGCCTTGCGCCAGCGCTAACCTGCCCGACGAGGCATTCGTGGGAGGGGCAGGCAATCCCCTCCCACATTATTCATTCACAACTTGGCGATGGACACTTCAGTCGATTTCACGAAGGCAATCACTTCACTGCCCACCTTCAATTCCAGATCACGCACCGAACGTGTGGTAATCACCGACGTCACAATGCCAGACGCGGTTTGCACATCGATTTCCGACACCACTTCCCCCAGTAGAATCTCCTTGATCACGCCTTTGAACTGGTTGCGCACGTTGATCGCTTTGATGGTCATGTCGGCTTTCCTTTTGGCTGTTGGGTCAATCCGCACGAATGCGCAGGCCCTCAAATTGCGCCTCGATAGAAAAGATTAAAAGGAATAAATAACTATTTATCTATTCCATAAAGACATATTGAGTAAATATTCTTCGCCTCCCATCTGCCCGGCGCCCAACGTTCGGCAGCGACTTATAACCGCACATCTTGTGCGTTGACCAACCTTGTTACACACCATATAGTGTGCCCACAAACAAAACAGACCACTACATAGTGTGCAGAATCGGTATTTACCGACCACACTCAGCGCAGTATTTCAATGCCTGGTAGCCTGCAAATCGCACATTTTTTGGACGGGTTGAACACCGTCAGAACGGATCAGAAGGGAGTATTTCAATGCTGAGTTGGGATGAAGTCGATAACGAAGACACCGGTGCAGCGGTGAT